>DAIRCP010000001.1:0-30107 GCA_036796635.1 Prevotella sp.
TGTCTGACATGGTAGAAACATGATGATGATAAGTACGACTAGGATTTATCATAAATACGAGTCTTACTTATATGAATAACGACCTCTACTTATATGAGTTACGAGTCGTGTTTATGGCGTCTGTGCTGAGATTAAGCCGAAAGTGGACAGAAAAATGTCAAAACATGTAATAAAATATCTTATATATTTAGTTCTCTCGACTAGTCCATCGTGTGTGCCGTCCCATAGACCTCTTTTTCCTTAATATCGCGTTATCCATAGACAAGAGACGTGCATGTCGGTATATAAATAATAAAACTTCGATTTTCTATTTTTATTCTGCTTTCAAATTGAATGATAAAGTATCACGTTTATGAAAAAAAAATAATTTCATTCAGTTCATCAAGTCTGATTTTTGCTGTATTTTTAAATAAGATACGCTGCATCTTGAGATAAAAAATGAATGAATTCATTTTGTTCTCTCCAAGATTTGAATAAAATTCTTACGTTCATGAATGAAATTTTATTTTCATACAGTTCTCTAAATCGATTTTTTACTGTATCTTTGCAGGCATAAAGTATGATATAAATAAAAAATGAGAGCAAAAATAGACTGCTTCCTAGCTTGTGACAGACTCGATGACGTGATGCCTGTCATCATTCAACTACGGGAAAGCAAGACCATACAACATATTTATCTCCTTACACAGGAGGAAACTACACCATCGGCGCCTGATGACTGTACGTCGCTGATTACGGTACGTATCACTAGTTCTGAGGCGATGAGACTCATGGCGGAACATGCTACGGCAGACTATGCGCTGCTCTGTGCGAAAAGTGCTCCTGTCACTATCGGTATGAAGGCCCTAGAAAGGATGCTTCGGGTGGCATACGATGCCAATGCCGTGATGGTGTACAGTGACCATTATACCATGGAAAACGGGATGCGAGAGCCACATCCGGTGATAGACTACCAGGCAGGCAGTCTGCGCGATGACTTTGACTTCGGCAGCATGATGCTCATCAATACGGAGTCGCTTCGTCTTTATGCTGCTCAGCAGAATACCGCGGATTATCAGTTTGCCGGTCTCTATGACTTGCGTCTTTTCCTCAGTAGACAGGGAGAACTGTTTCATCTGAATGAATACCTTTACACTGAGGAGGAACAGGACCTGCGCTCAAGCGGTGAAAAGCAGTTTGACTATGTGAACCCTGCCAACCGTGAGGTACAGGTGGAGATGGAACAGGCTGTGACGGAACACCTCAAGGCGGTGGGTGCACTCGTGGATACCACGCAGTACCGTGAACCTGACTTCAGGGAGCAGCACTTCGAGGTGGAGGCTTCGGTGGTCATCCCCGTGTTCAACCGCGAAAAGACGATTATAGACGCGGTGAATAGTGCCATGACACAGAAGACAAACTTCAGATATAACGTAATCGTGGTGGATAACCATTCCTCCGACCGTACTTCACGGTTGCTGGAGGAATATATTGCAGCTCATCCCGCTACGGATTCCCATCATCCGGTGCTGGTACATATCGTGCCCGACAGGAAGGACCTGGGAATAGGTGGATGCTGGAACGTGGCCATCAATGATGAGCGATGTGGCAGATTTGCCGTACAGTTGGACAGTGATGACCTTTATTCTTCCACCAAGACACTGCAGACTATCGTGGATGCCTTCCATAAGCAGAAGGCAGCGATGATTGTGGGCAGTTACAGAATGTGCGACTTCGATCTGAACACGCTGCCTCCCGGACTGATTGCCCATCATGAATGGACGGACGAGAACGGTGCCAACAATGCACTTCGCATCAATGGGCTAGGGGCTCCGAGGGCCTTCTTCACACCGTTGCTGAGGCAGATACAATTCCCCAATACTTCTTATGGCGAGGACTATGCGCTGGGACTGATATTCTCCCGCCATTACCGTATCGGCAGAATTTTTTCAGAACTGTATCTCTGTCGCAGATGGGGCGGCAACAGTGATGCCGCACTAAGCATAGACAAGATCAATGCCAACAATCTCTATAAGGACCGACTACGCACGCTTGAACTGAAAGCCCGGCAGCACGCAAAGTTGGGTAAGGCAGATATCATGGCCGACAGTAAATTGGCACGCTTCTTCAATCTCCAGCTGGAACGTTGGGATGATGCCCGACAGCGTTACCGTGACCTACAGCACGTGCAGACGCGCGAACTGCCAAGTGACGGTCTGACGATGACTGTACAGTGGAATCCTGCACGAATGGTATCTACGGGTGCCAAGATAGACAGACAGACACTGGAGAAGCGACCCTGTTTCCTGTGTGAGCAGAATCGCCCCGAGCAGCAGATGAAGATGATGGTGAACAATGGATATGACCTGTTGGTAAATCCTTTCCCCATCCTTCCAGTACACTTCACGATACCTGCCAAGAAGCATCAGCCGCAACAGATTATGCGGATGTATCCCGAGATATATAAGTTGCTCACTGAAAATCCGGAGATGATGATATTCTATAACGGTCCTAAGTGCGGTGCCTCAGCTCCTGATCATGCTCATCTGCAGGCGGGCAGCAAGGGCGTAATTCCGCTGCAGAAGGAATGGCAGCGGTTGAGCCGCAATCTGACTCCAGTGGTGGACAAGGGTGATGGCGAGGGTCTCTTCTTTGTCGCCGACTATCCATGCGCCGCCTTCCTCATCCGCAGTCATTCGGCCGAGACCGACGGACTATTGTTTCATCAGTTGTATCATGCGTTGCCACAACGGGAGGGTGAGACGGAACCAATGATGAACATCATCAGTTGGATGCAGGATGACGATGTCGTCACAGTGGTGCTGCCTAGAAAGAAGCACCGTCCTGACTGCTATACCGAGGAGGGTGACGAACAGTTGATCGTGAGTCCGGGTGCACTGGACATGGCGGGACTTATCATCACACCCCGTGAGGAGGACTTCAGAAAACTCACAGCCGACAAGGCACTTGCTATATTAAAAGAAGTGTCGATGGATGCCGCTGATGTGAAGAAGGTAATCATGGCACTGACGAATGCCTGCAACTGCGGCAACAAGACGATATTAAATAAAAAGGAAGAACCAGAGGTGACGGTGGGCATTGTGAGCGGACAGCGTATTGACTTTGCGCTGAATGCGCCTTATTGTGCCAAGGGTGAGACCATACAGGGCGAACAGACCGTGGAATTCTCTGAAGGAGGCATCCTCTGGCGGGGCAACCAATACCGCGAACTGACGTTTACGCCCCAGAGTAATGAGGCCTCCTTCTCCCTGCACGATGTGACTATCGGCGTGAACTTCCACTGGGAGCGCAAGGAGACACAGATATTCAACGGAACACTGAGACTGGTGGTGGAGGCCGATCAGATTACCGCCATCAACCAATTGTCGGTAGAGCGCTATCTCTCCAGCGTCATATCCAGTGAGATGAGTGCCACATCATCCGTGGAATTTCTCAAGGCACATGCCGTAATCAGTCGCTCATGGCTACTGGCACAGATGGAAAAGCGCAAGCAACTCAAGGACGGCAGCAACAGCTTCTTTTCCTTCATCAAGAAGGATGATGAACTGATACGCTGGTACGACCGTGAGGACCATACAATCTTTGATGTGTGTGCCGATGACCATTGTCAGCGCTACCAGGGTATCACAAAACAGGCAGCCCACTCAGTGGTGGATGCGTTGAAGAGTACCCGTGGACAGATTCTGGCTTACGATGGCGAGATATGTGATGCACGTTTCAGTAAGTGCTGCGGCGGTGCTACGGAAGAGTTCCAGTACTGTTGGGAGAATACTCCGAAACCTTATCTGCTCGCCATCCCCGATACCCGTAAGAACGAGCCGCTGCCTGACCTCACCATTGAGGAGAATGCGGAGAAATGGATACGCAGTACGCCTCCTTCATTCTGCAATACGCACGATAGGAAAGTACTCTCACAGGTGCTCAATGACTTTGACCAGGAGACGGCCGACTTCTATCGCTGGACCGTGGACTATACCCGTGATGAACTTACCCGACTGGTGAACGAGAAACTGAAAGAGGATTTCGGCGAAATAGAAGATTTGATACCGCTGGAACGCGGCAAGAGCGGACGTATCTGTAAACTGAAGATAGTGGGTACCAAGAAAACCTATACCATTGGTAAGGAACTGGAGATACGTCGCACGCTGAGTGAGAGCCATCTCTACAGCAGTGCCTTCGTGGTGGACAAGACCGACAAGGGATTCCGCCTGACTGGTGCTGGTTGGGGACATGGTGTGGGACTTTGTCAGATAGGTGCTGCCGTGATGGGCGAACAGGGATATAAATATGATGAAATCCTGCTGCACTATTATCGTGGCGCGGAAATCAAGAAACTGTATTGATGATGAATAAAATAAGGAAAACCAATCCCTGGGCATGGGTGCCCAGTCTGTACTTCGCAGAGGGAATACCATACGTGGCGGTGATGACAATATCACTGATTATGTATAAACGTCTGGGACTATCTAATGCAGATATTACACTCTATACTTCATGGCTGTATCTGCCATGGGTCATCAAACCGCTGTGGAGTCCTTTTATCGATTTGATTAAGACCAAGCGGTGGTGGATAGTGACCATGGAACTGCTGGTGGGCGCAGCTCTCGGAGGTGTTGCCTTCACAATACCTGGACCAGTATGGCTACAGGGCTCACTTGCCTTTTTCTGGTTGATGGCATTTGCCAGTGCCACTCATGACATTGCTGCCGACGGTTTCTATATGATAGGGCTGGACCAGCATCAGCAGGCCTTCTTCGTCGGCATACGCAGCACATTTTATCGTGTCGCCACGATTGTGGGACAGGGCTTGCTCGTGGCTTTGGCTGGTGTGTTTGAGGTACTCACGCGCAATGTACGTTACTCCTGGAGTCTCATGTTTTATTTCATGGCGGGATTGTTCATCGCCCTGTGGCTCTATCATAGTTGGGTATTGCCCCGCAGTTCGGAAGACGGGCGTAACGGTCAGGCTACGGATGTGATGCATATCCTGCGTGGATTCGGACATACCATCAAGACTTTCTTTAAGGTGAAGGTGGAGCAGGCAGTGACGGATGTTGATGGTCATGAGGTGACTGTAACCCGTTGGAACTGGCGTAAGGATGCGCTGGTGGGCATTTGCTTCATGTTATTTTATCGTATGCCGGAAGGACTGTTGGCAAAGATAAGCGCCCTATTCCTGGTAGACTCAGGCAGCAACGGCGGTCTTGGACTGACCACGACTGATTATGGTCTGGTGCAGGGCACAGTGGGTGTGATAGGACTGACGCTAGGAGGTATTTTGGGTGGCATTGCTGCCGGAAAAGACGGATTCAGACGCTGGCTGTGGCCGATGGTATGTGCTATCACACTGCCTGACATCGTGTATGTCTATCTCAGTTATGCGTTGCCTTCCAATTTCTTCATTGTCAATCTCTGTGTGTTCTTTGAACAGTTTGGTTACGGCTTTGGTTTCACCGCCTACATGCTATACCTGATATATTATTGTCAGGGAGAGCACAAGACCAGTCACTATGCGCTTTGTACCGCCTTCATGGCACTCTCCATGATGCTACCCGGACTGATAGCTGGTACGCTGCAGGAAGCCATTGGTTATCGTGCTTTCTTTATCATCGTGATGGCGGCATGTAGCATCACTTTTGTTGTGTCGGCTTTTCTGAAGATTGACCCAGAGTTCGGCAAAAAGAAAAAAGAATAGGGCTTTCCCTCATGAGATTTAGGGAATTACCGATATCCATTTATAAGAGAGAATGTACTTTTGTGTTATATATTTATTTTAAAACCAAAATTATGAAAAAGAAAATTTATACTAACATGACGATGATGGCACTGGTGTTGATGTCCATACTGATATTTACCAGTTGCGATTCTGATGAGTGGACGGCTTATGACTTGGATGGTGACTGGTATGGACAGTTGCAGTCTACTACATATTCTGAGCGATATGGTACGTCGGACACCTATTATACACAGATGTCATTTACCAAACAGGATAAATATGGCGGTTATGGTGTGGAATACGATTATCCCGTGGACAATGGTTACTACTATACCAGTGGTGCTGCCAAAGTTTCATTTCAGTGGTACGTGAAGGATGGGGACATCTACATCAAGTATAGTGATACACAATGGAAAACATTCGTGATAGAGAATCCGAATATAGGCTATGACAGATTCACCGGTAATATGTATGAACTGGATGATAATGGTAATGTGAATCAGGATAAAGAGATATTCTTTGATTTCACACGCGACAGGACTTATCAGGCCAGGTCATTTCGTAGTAACAAATAATATGAATTAAATATAGATGCTTAGAAATTTTAAATTACTATTGATGATGGTGGCAGCGATAACCATGATATCGGCATGCCACAGTAAAAAGTCTGCCGATAATGATAGTCAGGCAGGCATCCCGGTACAGGATGGTGCGGAAATCTCTTATCTGCCATTCCAGACCAAAGCCAATGGAAAATGGGGACTGATAGGCGTGGACGGAAGAGTCCTCTTCGCTGACAGCCTGAGTCACGAACCGTCTGCTGCGGTGAATGGAATTTTCACCGTCAAGAACAGTCGAGGTCTGTATGAATACTATACTGCTACGGCCAGTCCGAAGAAAATAGGTGGCGAATATACCAAGGCTGGACTGTTCTGGGAAGATGTGGCTCCCTGTAAGGAGAGTGGTAAGGATTCCATGCAACTGATCAACAAGGATGGAACAGTGGTCTGTAAGTTGAATCCGGATATTACCTGGGTAGGCAAGTTCTCTTGTGGTCTGGCTCCTTTCAAACAGGGTAACCGCTATGGTTATCTTAACACTCAGGGTAAGGTGGTGACTGAAGCCACATTGCTACATGCCTCTGACTACAGTGAAGGTTATGCACTGGTGGTGAAGGCCGATAGTGACAACGTGAACCTGTATGGCAGTAAGGGCAACTATCGCATCAGTATCATCAATGAAAAAGGTGATGTAATGAAGGTGTCCTATCACCATGCAGACTCTATCGGCAGTGCCTTTCACGAGGGACTGTTGCGCCGCAACACCCGTGTGAACGACAGTACGATGATATGCGGTTTTATGGATGTGAATGGACAGATGCTCATTCCAGGTAAACATAATTATCAGCGTGTAAGTGATATGCACTTTACCCACTTCGCTTTCTATGACGGTGGAGAATGGGGAATAGCTGATAATCAACTCAGCACCATACTGACAGCCAGATATGACGATGTAATCTCCATCACAGAAGAACATGTGGCGGTGAAGGAGTATGGGCTGTACAAACTTCTGAACTATAGTGGGGAACAGATATCCAAGAGTTACACCTATATGAAAGCGGTTAACGATGGTAAATGCTATATCGCTGAGCGAGGCGGTATTTATCAATTGATAGATGCCGATGGAAATATAATCGGGAAGAGTTATTATAAGATAACGCTTCCCGATACAGATGATAAGGATTAAATTCCGAGTCCGCCTGTAAACGACACTTCTACCGCCTTACTCTGGAGAATCTTAGAGTAGGGCGGTATGTCGTTGGTAAGCCAGATGTTACCACCGATGACAGAGTCGTGTCCGATGGTAATCCTGCCCAGAATACTTGAATTGGAATAGATTGTCACGTTATCCTCAATGATAGGATGACGTGGTATGTTGAGCATGTTACCATTCTCATCATACTTGAAACTTTTTGCACCCAGTGTGACACCCTGATAGAGTGCCACATGATTGCCGATGATGCAGGTCTCACCGATGACGACACCCGTACCATGGTCGATGGAGAAGTATTCACCGATAGTGGCACCAGGATGGATGTCGATACCCGTTTTGGAGTGTGCCCGCTCAGTGATGATACGCGGTATCACCGGTATCTCCATCTTTTGCAGTACATGCGCCACACGATAATGTGTCATGGCATTCATGGATGGATAACAGAATATCACCTCTCCGTAATTGGTGGCTGCAGGGTCATTGTTGAACATGGCTTCGACATCCGTGTACAGCAGTCGCTTGATTTCAGGTAACTCATCTATAAACTTCAGTGTCAGTTCTTCTGCTTCCTGAAGCACGTCATCCTCTGAGATGCAATTGCAGAATACCAGTCCTCGAGCTATTTCCTGCTTAAGTAGTGCAAAGAGTTCCTCCATGTGCACACCGATATAGTGTGCGCGCATTTCGGCTTCAGCCTGTCGTTTATGGAAATAGTCACTGAAGATTATGCACTTGATAAGTGAAATAATCTTTTTGGACACTTCAACCGAAGGCAGTGGAGCACTGCCTTCGGGCATAAAGCTATCCTCCTTCTCCGAGTGTTGGGAGAGAAGATTGATATTCTTTAATAAAGTTTCGTTGATTCTATCCATTGTTCTTTATTATGTTGATAAGGGCACCATCTGCTTAGCAGATGGTGCTTATTCTTACATGGTCTCTCCACTTAGCGGATAAACAGCATCTCGCGGTACTTAGGCAGTGTCCAGAGTCCGTCTTCCACAATCATTTCCAGATGGTCTGTTTCGTAGCGGATGGCTTCCATTTTCGGCTCTACGGTATCGTGATAGGCGATGGCACGCTCATGTATGCTCTCGATATGGTTGGCCACACGTCGTGCGTCGGTGAGTTCTTCTACCAGTCGCTCTATGTTCTCTGTGCGTTCTGCTATCTCCTCGATGAGTTTCATGTTGCGAGCAGACAGCTTCTCTGCTTTTTCAGCAGGGAATACGTCTTTTGTGCCCTGAACATTCTTAATTAATTGACTCTGATAGTGCGTGGATACAGGAATGATATGGTTCATCGCCAGGTCACCCAGCACACGGGCTTCTATCTGTACGGTCTTCACATAAGTTTCCCATTTCACCTCGTTGCGGGCTTCCAGTTCCTTTTGGGTCATCACCTTGGTATCCTCGAACATTTTGATGCTGTCTGCATCCAAATAACGCTCAAATACGACAGGACAACTGTTTTCCACATCGAGACCACGTTTGCGGGCTTCTTCCACCCATTCCTCGCTATAACCGTTACCGTCGAATCGGATAGGTTTGCAGAATTTGATGTCTTCGCGCAGTACATCAATGATCGCGCTTATCTTGGTCTCACCGCTTGCTATCTCAGTATCCACACGTTTCTTGAAGTTCTGTAGGGCTTCTGCCATAGCTGCGTTGAGTGCAATCATAGCCGATGCACAGTTGGCTTCACTACCGATGGCACGGAACTCAAAGCGATTGCCAGTGAAAGCGAAAGGAGAGGTACGGTTACGGTCGGTATTATCGATGATGAGTTCCGGTATCTGTGGGATATCCATCTGCATACCTTTCTTACCGGCGAGATTGAATAGTTCATTTTTGTCCGACTTCTCTATATGGTTCAACAGGTCAGTGAGCTGTTTGCCCAGGAAAGAAGAAATGATAGCTGGGGGGGCTTCATTACCGCCCAGACGGTGCTCATTGGTAGCGCTCATGATAGAAGCCTTGAGCAGCCCGTTGTGCTTGTACACAGCCATCAGTGTCTCTACGATGAAAGTTACAAAGCGCAGGTTCTCCTCTGGTGTTTTACCAGGAGCATGGAGCAGTTTACCGTTGTCGGCAGAGAGGCTCCAGTTGTTGTGCTTTCCGCTTCCGTTGATACCGTCGAATGGCTTTTCGTGCAGCAGTACACGGAAACCGTGCTTGCGTGCCACCTTCTTCATCAAACTCATCAACAGCATGTTGTGGTCCACTGCAAGGTTGCATTCCTCAAAGATAGGAGCCAGTTCAAACTGGTTAGGAGCCACCTCATTGTGACGGGTCTTGCAGGGGATACTCAGTTCCAGCGCCTGAATCTCCAAGTCCTTCATAAAGGCCTGAACACGGTCAGGAATGGTACCGAAGTAGTGGTCGTCCATCTGTTGGTTCTTGGCACTCTCATGTCCCATGAGGGTACGTCCGGTAAGCATCAGGTCAGGACGTGCAGAATAGAGTCCTTCATCCACGAGGAAGTACTCCTGTTCCCATCCCAGGTTCACCTGTACCTTCTTTACATCATCATAGAAGTATCGGCATACATCAGTGGCAGCCTGGTCCACAGAATGGAGGGCACGGAGCAGTGGTGCTTTATAGTCGAGTGCTTCACCTGTATAAGAGATGAAGATGGTAGGGATACACAGTGTATCATCGATAATGAATACAGGAGAGGTAGGGTCCCATGCAGAATATCCGCGGGCCTCAAAGGTATTTCGGATACCGCCGTTAGGGAAAGAACTGGCGTCCGGTTCCTGCTGTACCAGCAGCTTACCGCTGAAGTTTTCCACCATACCACCCTTGCCGTCATGCTCTACGAAGGCATCATGCTTTTCGGCAGTACCTTCTGTAAGAGGCTGAAACCAGTGGGTGTAGTGAGTGACGCCCATTTCCTTGGCCCATTGTTTCATACCGGCAGCTACTGCGTCGGCAATAGAGCGGTCCAGACGGGCGCCATTGTCCATTACGTCGATGAGTTTCTCGTACACATCAGCTTGCAGGTACTTGTACATCTTCTGACGATTGAACACGTACTTGCCGAAATACTCAGAGGGGCGTTCGTAAGGAACCTTTACTTCTACAGGTTTCTTCTTGAAGGCTTCCTCCACTACTTGGAATCTTAAATTGTTTGCCATTGTTTATTTTTTGGTTGTTGTAAATATCTTAATTTACTTATTTGTCGTGTCATATTAGATGCATCAGTCAATGAATCGTCTGGTGATGTCACCGTAAGCATCTATGCGCCTGTCGCGTAGGAAAGGCCACCATCTGCGTACTTCCTCGGAGTGGTCCATATCCATCTCAACCACGATGCTCTCTTCTTCATCGGCAGAAGCCTCGTACACGATATCTCCCTGCGGGCCCGTCACAAATGAGGTGCCCCAGAACTGGATACCGTTTGTCTGCTCGGAAGGGTCGGGCTCAAATCCCACTCTGTTTACAGCTATTACGGGCAGTCCGTTGGCTACGGCATGACCGCGCTGTACAGTCTGCCATGCCATCCGCTGTCGCTGTTGTTCTTCGGGCGTGTCGTTGAGTGCATATCCGATGGCGGTGGGGTAGATAAGTAGTTCAGCTCCCTGCATTGCCATGAGCCGAGCAGCTTCAGGGTACCACTGATCCCAACACACCATCACACCCAGACGCCCCACACTGGTATCGATGGGATGGAATCCCAGGTCACCGGGGGTAAAATAGAATTTTTCGTAGTAGGCGGGGTCATCTGGAATGTGCATCTTGCGATAGATACCTGCGATGTTGCCATCTTTCTCTATCACTACGGCTGTGTTGTGATACAGCCCCGCAGCCCTACGTTCAAAGAGGGATGTGACGATTACTACGCCATACTGCTGAGCCAGTTCACCGAATAAGCGTGTGCTCGGTCCGGGAATCGGTTCTGCAAGGTCGAAGTTGTTCACGTCCTCTACTTGACAGAAGTAGAGTGAGTTATGCAGTTCCTGCAATACGATGAGTTGAGCCTCGCGCTTAGCCAGATCAGCTATGCCTTCGGCCAGACGTACTACATTGCTTTTGTTGTCGGCAGTATTGTGCTGCTGTAAAAATCCAACTTTGAGTTTTCTCATATATTGCTTTGTATTTCCTTATTAATAATATAGATTAATAATACTGCATGGTGCAGCAGTGCAATGACCCGTGTTGTTTGATGACAGCCCTGCAGTCTATGCCTATGAGTTCCCTGTCGGGGAAAGCCTCTCGTATGGCGATGGCGGCAGCGTCGTCATTGCTTTTCTGATTGTAAGTAGGGTAGAGTACAGTCCCGTTGATGACCAGATAGTTGGCATACGTGGCAGGTAGTCGCTCTCCGTCTTCATCATAGATGGCATCAGGCATAGGTAGGCGGATAAGTCGATAGGACTGGTCAGTTATCGTGCGCAGAGATTGCAATTGTAGTTCCATGGCTTTTAGACCGGCAAACTGCTCATCCTGAGGATCATCGCACCCCATGTATAAGATGGTGTCATCGGGAGCTACTCTCACCAAAGTGTCTATATGACCGTCAGTATCGTCACCCGTGAGATGGCCATAGTCTATCCATATGATGCGCTTGGCGCCCAACAGAAGTTGCAATTTGCGTTCTATCTGCTGTTGCGTGAGCGGCTGATTGCGGTGTGGAGCCATCAGACAGTGAGTGGTGGTGAATATTGTGCCTTTTCCGTCGCTTTCAATGGCCCCTCCCTCCAGTACGAAGTCTAGATGTGATTCATAGTCGCCCTGCAATACATTGGCGATATAGAGATGACGGTTGATGCCATTGTCGAGGTCGGCTGAGAATTTCTCTCCCCATCCATTAAATTTGAAGTCGAGCAGTTTTTTTCTGCCTTCATCTTCCACGGTAATAAAACCATGATCACGCGCCCATGTATCATTTGTGGGAGCGTTAATTACAGTGATGTGTTGATTAGAAAATGTGGGGAGTGGCGTAGGCGAAACAATGATAAGTTGCTCTCTCTCTGCGATGGCATGAGCCATCAGCATATACACTTTCGTAATCTCGTTGAGGATTGGCGCCCAGTCAGTTTGTTCATGCGGCCAAGTAAGCTGCACTGCACTTTGGAGTTCCCATTCGGCTGGCGTTCGTCTTCCTGAACTGTCTCTTATTGTCGCCATACATATATATAATATGGTGCAAAGTTACGCATATTCTTGCATATCTCCAATAAAAATAAATATAAATTTGCAGTTGATACCCCATTTTTTTACTTCTATTTTTTGTAAAACCGATGAATATGCGTATTTTTGCAGAGAATAAAATGTTAGAAGTATATAATGCCGTAATCAAACAGGGCAAAAAGACTCCTGTAAATGACCTGTCACTGGTAGTGGCGGACGGTCAGTGTATAGGTGCAGTAGGCTCAGGTGAGTCTGCCACACTGCTTTTCCGTATGCTCCTGGGACTATTGCCCTTGCAGGGCGGTTATGTGAGTGTGGACGGAGAACTGCTCACACCTCTGTCGGCACCTTATTTCCGGCAGATGATGACTTATGTGCCCAAGACAGTGACGATGCCTGATAACCGTCTCACGTTGGGTTATCTGGTGTCGCTGGTAATGAAGCTGAAGGCTCAGTCTGATATCCGGTGGAGTCAGGAACGGCTAGAAAATATATGGAAGGAGAAAATGGGACTGACTCATCTGGACTTCAGTACCCGATGGATGGATGTGTCGCTTACAGACCGTTATCTGGTGCGTCTCTCCATCGCTATGCTCATTAGTAAGCAGATTGTGCTCATCGATGAACCTGAGGTTCCTTTGGACGAATCCACCCAGCAGTTGGTAGTGAGCATTATTCAGGAGATGAAGGGTGATGACGTGTGCATGCTTATAGCAACTCATTCTCCTCTTATTCAGCAACAATGTAATACAATCGTACAGATATGATCAGCATCTCAGCATTTTCCACGTTAGGCGTACTCTTGGGATTACTTCTCATAGCATTGCCTCTTTATATGATTTATCGTACTGACGCGAAGTTGTTTCGCCAGTCAACCATGGTACTTATCCAGTTGGTAGGTACCGGCGCAGTGGCAGCCGTATGCTTGCATTTCCTCTATGTATGGAATCAGTGGTGGTGTGGTCTGCTTTTCATGGTATTGGTGGCTGTACTGAGTGCCTTTATCAGTGCTCGTCGCAGTTATGTGATATTCCCGTTGTTGGTAGGTAGTTTAAGTGGTACCGTAGTCACCGGACTCATTTATCTCTTGTCTGTGCTCTTCGGACTGGATGGAATGCAGGCCCGCTGGTCCATCCCGGTGCTGACGCTTATCGTGGCTTATACTACCGTGATTACAGGTAGGGGACTGCGGGCTTACCATAATGCCCGTTTGAGTCATCCACAGTTGTATGATTATCTTATCGGTAATGGTGCCCATCGTCTGGAAGCACTGATGCCTTTCATTCGTAAAGGCATGCGCCAATCCATAGTCATCTATCTGCAGCAAATTAAGACTTATTATCTGGTAGGACTGCCTGTATTGCTGTGTGGCTTGCTCATGGGCGGAATGTCGCCTTTGGTCAGTATATTCTTGGTGCTGGAGATGGTCATCGCCGTATTGGCATCCAGTGCCATTGCTCTTATGGTGGGTATGCTGCTGATGGAGCGTAAGTAGTCGTTGCCGCATGGAACGTTTGCCTGCCCCTTTTTTTGTTCGTTATATATTTTCTCTTTCTCCCTTATTTCTGTGGCGGTACTCTCCAGGTGTGCAGCCCAGATGCTCTTTGACGTATTTTCCGAAAAAACTACTGTTGGGGAATCCCGTCTTGTTGCAGATTTCCTTGATGCTCAGATTGGTGTGGTTCAGGCTGTAAGTAATGTCAGCCAGAGTGTATTCCTGTATCCAGTCATAAGCAGTCTTTCCGGAGTTTTTTTTGCAAATTACGGTGAGGTACTTGGCGGTGATGCACAATTCAGTGGCATAATAATCCACAGGTTGATGCTTGATCGTATTATTTTGAAGAAGTTGTAGAAACTTGTTGAAGATACTGACAGACTGCAGCTTGGGTGCGTTACTGTTGATTTTTGCTGTTTCCTGATTCAGTTTGTTGCATAGTCCAATTAGTCCGGCAGTGATGAGTCCTTTCAGTATTTCACTGCGATATTGGTACCATCCATTGGTTTTCGCTTCATTAGGATTCAGACATAGAGATGTCAAATCATAGAATTTCTTATAGAATTCCATATCATTGTCATCCATGTGTATCACATATAATTTATTGATATATACCGTATTGTTCCATATCGGCATATAGGAGCGCAGATATGACTGCAGTGCATTGTTGGTTATTGCGATGGCTGTATATTCGAAATCAGTAGATACCATGACATTGGAGAATATCATATTTGGAGGACATATCAATGTGTCATTCTCTTTGATTTCAACCAAATTCTCATTCAGATTCATCTGCACCTTTCCTTTCTTGCAGATGGCAATGACATTCATGTTAGGTTTGTTGGGACGCATGTCTACCAACAGTTTGATATTATCCATAATGATGATATCTTCATCCAGATAGTTTACTTCAGTGTCATTCACCATGTGATTTTCACTCATCAGTCTTTCTGCTTCTGTAATTGCATTTGAATGTTCCATATTTCTTCTGTTTTGATGCAAAGATACTCTAAAAATATGATATGGCATGATGCTAATCGGAATAATAATGTTCTTTATTGGAATATATTCCGAAATAAGACATTTATGTTCCTAAAATAGATAACTATATTGTTCTATTTTACTTTAATTTTGTGCCCAATTCACAGAATAATAATAAATTTCGGAATATGAATAAGATCAAAATGACAACAATGCTCATAGCATGTACCTTATTAATCGGTAGTTGTAGTGAAAAGAAACATCAGATAGCAGACAATGTGATTGTGGTGAAAACTGCCACTGTGCAGTCATCCTCTTTTAATGGTGAACAGAGTTACTCCGGAACTATCGAGGAAATGAGCGGTACGCCATTGAGCTTTTCCTGTGCAGGCACCGTAAAGGTACTGACTATTAGTGAAGGTCAGAATGTCAGGGCGGGTCAGTTGGTAGGTGTGGTTGATGCCACTTCATCAGGTAGTGCACTCACCATGGCACAGGCCACCACAGCTCAGGCACGCGAAAGCGTGAAACAGGCTACGGATGCCTACCAACGTATGAAGTTGCTTCATGATAACGGTTCTCTGCCTGAAATCAAGTGGGTGGAGGTGCAGACACAGGTGAGTCAGGCACAGCAGATGCTGCGACAGTCATTGGCTGCTGAGCGTATAGCCCATAAGGGACTCACAGATACCCGACTGGTGGTGCCGTTCAGTGGTTATATCAGCAAGAAGAATGTGGAGATCGGACAGAATGTAATGCCCGGTCAACCTGTTGCCAATCTGGTGAAGATAGACCAGGTGAAGGTATGCATATCTGTACCAGAGGAGGAGATAGCTCGTATCCGTATGGGACAGACTGTACAGTTTACTATATCTTCCCTGGGTGATGCAGTGTTCAGAGGTCGTATCACAGAGAAGGGTGTAAGTGCAGATCCAGTTTCACGTCAGTATCTTGTGAAGGCTCTGTCGCAAAATCCGGGTCATCGACTCCTTCCTGGTATGGTATGCGATGTATACACTACCGTCAGTCAGGACCAGATGCATATCTCCGTACCTGCTAATACGGTTCAGATAGATATCGATAATGTACCATTTGTATGGACTGTTGTGAATGGCAAGGCGCAGAAAGTGAAAGTGGTGCTCGGCGAGAATGTAGGCGAACGTGTGATAGTACAGAGTGGACTGCACACGGGCGACCGTATCATTGTGGAAGGCCAGCAGAAGGTGAGTAGTGGCATGTCTGTGAAGACAGAATAGTTATTAAAGAAGATAAAAAGAAGTATGGAAAAGAAACGAAGCATAGTAGAGTGGGCCATGCATTATCGGCAGATTGTGATACTCATCACCTCCTGTCTTATTGCATTCGGAGTATACAGTCTGTATAAAATCAACAAGAATGAGTTCCCCGACTTCACTGTACGTCAGGGAGTGGTTGTCGCCGTGTATCCCGGTGCCTCTGCACAGGAGATAGAGGAACAGGTAACCAAGCCGCTGGAGAATTATATCTTCACCTATAAAGAAGTGAAGAAGTCTAAGACCAAATCGTATAGTCGCAATGGGCTGAGTATCGTCCAGATAGAGCTCAATGATGATATTGACGGAGCTGACAAGGAAAACTTTTGGAGCCGTTTCAAACTCGGTGTCCAGCAGTTCAAGGGCAGTCTGCCCGGAGGTGTGCTTGCCCTACAGGTTCAGGATGATTTTGGCGATGCTTCCTCGCTGCTCATTACCATGGAGAGCAATGATAAGACCTATCGCGAACTCAATGACTATATGGATGACCTCAAGGAGCGTCTTCGTAATATTGAGGCCATAGGTCGACTGAATGTGTACGGCGGTCAACAGGAACAGATTTCCATCTATGTGGACAGCAGGAAACTATCACAGTATGGCATCAGTCAGAACCTCATCTCCACCGTACTGATGGCGAAAGGATTCAATACCACGGCAGGCACTCAGAAGACAGAAACTTACGAAGCTCCCATCCATGTGGACCGTTCCATCAATATGGTGAACGATGTGGAGCAGATGGTTGTCTTTTCTAGTCCAGAAGGACAGGTAGTGCGTGTGAAAGATGTGGCTACAGTGAAGCGTGAGTATCCCGCCCCAACCAGTTATGTGACCAACAACGGTAAGAAATGCCTTGTGCTGAGTGTGGAAATCAAGAAGGGACGCAGCATTACCGATATGGGAAGCGACATCAAGCAGCAGCTCGATGAGTTTAAGCACACCCTGCCCGCAGAAGTGTCCATGTATACCATCACCGACCAGAGTCAGGTGGTAGGCGATTCCGTCGTGGAGTTCCTTCAGGAACTGCTCATTGCCATCTGTGCTGTCATTATCGTTGTTATCCTACTTATGCCGCTGCGTGTGGCATTGGTGGCAGCTAGTACTATCCCCATTAGTATATTCATCTCGTTGGGACTTTTTTATGCCTTTGGCATCGAACTGAATACAGTTACACTGGCAGCCCTTATTGTTACTCTTGGCATGATTGTGGACAATTCCATTGTCATCATAGATAATTACATGGAACTACTTGCCGATGGCGTACCACGTTGGGATGCCTCCATCCGGAGTGCCACCCACTTCTTCAAGTCCATCTTTATTGCCACGCTGGCAATCTCCATCACCTTCTTCCCGTTGTTGCTCACCACCACGGGCATGTATCATGATTTTCTGCTGTACTTTCCGTGGGGCACTACCATCGTACTGCTGGTTTCTCTCGTTGTGGCTGAGTTGGTGGTGCCGTTTCTCCAGTTTTATTTCATCCGCAAACCCATGGAGAAGAAAGCGGATGAGCAATTATCTACCGATCAAGTCGGAGACGGAGCGAAAAAGAAGCGACACACGTTTAATATCCTCGCCTTCATGCAGAAATATTATAACCGTATCATCGACTGTTGTTTTCGTCATCCTTATATCACCATTGGTGCAGGAGTAGCGACCGTGGTAGTTGGCGTACTACTCATGGGAATCCTTCCGCAGAAGATGATGCCTACCGCAGAGCGCAATCAGTTTGCTGTGGAGATATATCTGCCTACGGGTGCCTCATTGCAGCAGACTACAGCTATAGCAGACTCACTGGAACACATCCTGCGTCACGACAGCAGGGTACTGGCAGTAGCCTCCTTCCATGGCACTGCCTCACCCAGATTTCAAACCAGTTACGCGCCGCAGTTTGGCGGAAAAAACTATGCTCAATTCATTGTGAACACCAAGGATGATAAAGCCACACTCGGTGTGCTCCATGATTACCGCATGAAGTACACCAATGCCTTTCCCGGAGCTTATGTACGCTTTAAACAACTGATATATAGTGAAGAGGGGAATTCCGTGGAACTGCGTCTGAGCGGTGACGACTGGCAACAACTCAAGTCTACGGCCGACAGTCTCACCCGTGAACTGCGTCGCAATCAGAATCTCATTCTCGTACGTAATGATGTAAACGAACCATTGCTCACCAGTGAGATACATCTAAACAAACAGAAAGCTGATCGTCTAGGCATTACTAATATCCAAGTAGAACTCGCAATGGCCACCCGTTATCAGAGTGGCGGTATCCCTGTCACCACCGTATGGGATGGCGACTATGGTATCCCCGTATGCCTGAAGACGAATAAATCCGACAGAGCCTCCACTTCTGATATTGCCGATGAACCTATCTCTGTGGCAGGAGGAATCCGTACTGTACCCCTCCGCCAGATAGCAAACGTACGTCCCGTCTGGGAAGACGGACAAATCTGTCACCGTAATGGTGTGCGCACCATCACCATCATGGCTGATGTAGTGGATGGTAAGAATGTAATGGCTGTCACTGGCGATATACAGAAGCAGATGGCGCAGAAGAAGTTTCCTTCAGGCATCAAGATGGAGTGGGGCGGCGAGTATGAACAGGCAGGTGAAGCCACACCACAGATAGTGGGTGGACTCATGGTAAGCATCGTCATTATCTTCTTCCTCATGCTGGGTCACTTCCGCAGAATATCTACAGCCACTCTGTTGCTCGTTTCCCTCAGTATGGTGCTCTTCGGTACTGCTCTGGGCGTACTTATACCAGGCTCAGACTTTTCTATGACCTGTTATCTAGGTGTCATCTCCCTCATGGGTATTCTTGTGCGTAATGCCATCATTATGTACGACTATGCAGAGGAACTCCGCGACAATGAGCATCTTACTGCCCATCAGGCGATACTGGAGAGCGCCAAGCGACGTATGCGCCCCATCTTCCTCACTTCTGCAGCAGCATCCATGGGTGTGATACCGATGATATTGGGCGGAAGTGGACTGTGGGCTCCTATGGGTAATGTCATCTTCTATGGCACGCTCATCACCATGGTGCTCATTCTCACCGTACTGCCAGTAGCTTACTGGCTGATGGAAAGTGGTTCCACTCTCAGACGACAGAAGAGCATGCAATTGGAGAATCAGTAATAATCAATAAGTATGAAGATGAAATCAAATGAAATAATTATCATGTGTATAATGAAACATATTAATATCAGACGTCTCTGTTTGGTGAGTCTCACTCTGAGTCTCCCTATATGGACCATGGCTCAGCAGACACTTAGTCTGGAACAGGTACGTCAGCAAGCCGTGACCCATCAGATAGCGATGCGCTCTGCAGATAATGCTATCCAGCAGGCAAAGGAACAGCAGAAGGAAGCCTTCACCAATTACTTCCCGCAGGTATCAGCTACAGGTATGGGTTTCCGCACCAACAAGGATATGCTGAAAACCAGTATCAATACTAGTGATATCCTGACGCCACAGACATTACAGACGTTATCGTCAGTGTTGCCTGCCACAGTATTGTCGCAGATTCCCTCCACTATGGACATGAGCATGCTTGATAAAGGCATCATCGCGGGAATACAGGCCATACAACCAGTGTTTATGGGTGGCCAAATAATCAATGGCAACAAACTCGCTAAAGTGGGCATGGAGGCCAGTAACCTGCAGAAGCGCACCTCCCGCAATCAAGTACTGCTTACCTCCGAGCAGTATTATTGGCAGATAGTGACTCTCAAGGAGAAGCAACATACTCTGGATGCCGTGAGCGAGATGCTCCGCAGCCTGGAGAAGGATGCTACTGTAGCGATCAAGGCAGGCGTTGCTATGCGTAATGACCTCTTACAGGTACAGCTGAAGCAAAATGAAATAGAGAGTGATAAGATTAAATTGCAGAATGGATTGGAACTTTCACGTATGGTTCTTGCCCAGTACGTCGGCATGGAAGGTGCAGATATCGATGTGGAAGGTGCTATCAGTTCTAGTCAGTTACCTGATTATCCCGCTTCACTCAAGGCCGATCCGTCTGCAGTCGTGATAGTTACTCCTGAGTATCAGCTGTTGCAGAAGAATGTGGAGGCAAAGACGCTGGAGTGCAAACTGGAGGTAGGAAAGAATCTGCCATCAGTAAGTATCGGAGCTGGTTATAACTATGTGGATATGCTGGATTCTAAGAATAACTTTGGTATGGTATTTGCCACTGTGAGTGTCCCCGTCAGTAGTTGGTGGGGCGGTTCTCACGCCATCAAACGCAAACAGTTGGCAGAGCAGAACGCCCGTGAGCAGTTGGTAGATAATACTCAACTGCTCAAGATTCGTATGCAGAAAAACTGGAATGACGTGGATGCTGCTTATAAACAGTTGGCACTTGCCCAAAAAAGCATCCAGCAGAGTGAAGAGAATCTCCGCTTGAACCGCGATTATTATCATGCCGGCACAGTGAAGATGAGCGATTTGCTTGATGCTCAGCAGCGTTATCAGCAGGCCCATGACAGTTATGTGGAAGCCTACGCTCAGTTGCAGACCAAGATAGTGGAATACCGCCAGAGTATCGGACAGTAATGCGCAGTTTTATACATTGAACAAATCGTTCAGCGCCTCGCTCATACTAGGGTGAGTGAAAATGAAGTCACGCAGGAAGGTATAGTCCTGCCGTGTCTTCATCGCCAATGCCACCGTATTGATTACCTCACTGGCATCAGGAGCGAAGAGCGTGCAGCCTAGTATCTGTCCCGTCTTTCTGTCTATGATAGCTTTTAGTAGTCCGTCCGTCTCTCCCAGAGTCTTAGCACGGGGGATAGCCATCACCGGAACTCTGTTGATGATTACGTCCAGTTCTCGTTTCGCGGATTCATCCTCATCGATGCCGATGCGAGCTAGAGGAGGGTCAATAAATACTGAGTAACTCACAGGGTCACGGTCAGCGAGATGGCGCTTCTTTCCACCGAAAAGGTCATCATGGATGATGCGGTAGTCATCCAGTGAGATATAAGTAAACTGTAGACCGCCTTTTACGTCACCGGCAGCCCTCACCTTGGGATTCGTCGTTACTAGATGTCCGTCCACCTTGATAGCACCCCTTTCATCCGTTTCTATACCTGCAGCACTCAAGTTTAGACCGTCCGTATAAGGTCTGCGGCCCGTAGCCAGCAGTATTGCCTCCGCATCTATGGAGTGCATATTGCCATCAGTTGCATCTACATAGTTCACGGTACTGCTTATCACCTTCTCCACCTTTGCATTCATGATGAATCGTATGCCCTTCTTTTCCAGGGCCGCTTTCACGCAGTCAGCTATGTCACGGTCTTCCCTGCCAATTAGTATCGGATAACTCTCCAGTACCGTGACCTGAGTGCCGAATGATGCATATATCGATGCAAATTCTAGTCCGATGTATCCACCACCGATGATGGTGAGTCTACGAGGCAGTTCCGCCAGTTGCATGATAGATGTGCTGGTATACACCAGTGGATTATCTTTCACGCCCTTAATGGCAGGAATAACCGTTTCTGACCCAGTGTTGATTACAATCAGTTCCGCCTGTAGTGTCATGTGCTCTGTAGCGGTTGTTACTTCTATCGTATCCTTTGAGCAGAAAGCCCCTTTACCCACGAATATATCAATGAGCGGGTTATCTGCCAGCAGATGATAATTTTTGTTGCGTAACATGGCTGTTACCTTATCTTTTTGAGCAATAGCCTCCTTGTAGTATTCCTTTCGTTGCTCAAAGGAAGCCCCTTTCTTCAGAGAAGCCTCTTTGGCGAGATGAACAAGTGTCTTGGTAGGGATACAACCGATGTTGATACAAGTACCTCCGAACATGAGGTCACTCTGTTCAATCATGGCAACGTGTTGTCCCTTTTTGGCCAGATCGGCAGCCAGTGTCTTACCTGCTTTGCCGAAACCGATAATAATGGCGTCGTAAGTCTTCATAGAATTTTAGTTTTTTTGTGGGTTTAAACTTGTTATTTCACAAAGGTAGCGTAATTCCTTCATAGTACCAAATAAAAGATGAGATTTCTTATGTGGCATATTCGTAGTAATCTTGCTTGGTAACGTGATTACTTTTGCATCTTTTATTGAATTTAGTTGCATAATCTGAATATTTTAAGTATTTTTGCATCCGATTATAGTAATATAGAAAAAACTAAAATTTATAGCTTGGATAGTTTATGAGAAGATTATTATTGCTGTTCGCTATGGCTGTATCCATGGTGGCAGGTGCTCAGGACAAACTCAGTTTGCAGACAAGAATGTTTCTGGCAAACAAAGAGGCGCAGACGAGTACTGTAAAGAATGGTGTTATAAAACGTGCGGGAACTATCGTGTCCCAGCAAAACGGGACCGAAATGGTAAGTTCACTTATCCGACTCAATGACGGGACTTCACTTGATTCCCTGAAAGCTCTCGGTGTGGTGGTGCAAAATAAATTCGGCAAGGTTTATACCGTCATGATTCCTGCCGACAAATTAGTGGCGGTAAGTGAACTGACAGATGTTCAGCATGTTTCTGTGGCTCAACAAATGAGATTGAAGAATGACTCTGCAAGAGCATATAGTAATGTGGATCCAGTGCAGGCTGGTACTGGATTGGATAAGACTTATACGGGTAAGGACGTCATTGTAGGCATAGTTGATGACGGCTTTGACTTTCAGCATATTAACTTCAAGGATGCCAATGGCAAAACCCGTATCAAAATGATTTATAATGGAGCTGATATGCATACGGATGCCGACTACATTGGCAGAGTGACTACAGATGACGAAAGTGAAAGTCATGCTTCTCATGTTACTGGTATTGCTGCAGGTCATTATTCCGGCAATCAATTGCAGGGTATGGCTCCAGATGCTGACTTGGCTTTGGCTGAAATGGGTGACGGTCAAGACACACAGATTCTTAATGGTATGGCAGCTATTTTCCACTATGCCGACTCAGTGGGAAAACCTGCTGTCATCAATATGAGCCTAGGTTATAATGCAGGACCACTTGACGGTACTACCGATTTTGATTTAGCTTTGGACAATGTAGTGAAAGCGGGAAGACTGGTCTGCATGTCTTCGGGTAACGAGGCAGATTCAAAACTGTCTATCTGTAAAAAATTCGAGAATGCATCGGGACAAATGCAGTTTAAGACTATTGCCAGTATGAGTTCTGGAACAGATTCTTATATTGTGGACCTATGGAACAATTCTGCTAATGCAGTGGCGATTCAGTATGCCATTCTTGACGATAATAATAAAGTATTGACCAAGACTGATAAAATCACTCCGGTGACAGATGAGTGGCAACTTAGCAAGTCTACTTATGCTACTGCCTTCAGTAAGTATTTCGGTGGTGACATTGAGAGTGGAGCAGGTGTGGAGAACACTAATAACAGATTTGAACATTTTGTGTACATCACGGAAAAGAGTGGTGCTCACATGACCCAGTATCAGTTGGCTATGTATGTGTATGGTACCCAAGGCGATTCTATATGCATGAGAGGTAACCAAGGTGATATCCAATTCATTAATAATAATGATGATTCTTTTACTGCAGGTAATGGTGATTGCTCTCTGAATGGTACTACCACCAGTAATGTGATTACAGTCGGTTCATACGATACAAAAAACTATTTTAAACTGGCTGGAGATTTGCGCAAACATACTTATAGTTATATATCAACAATTGGTGATATATCTAAATTCTCCAGTTATGGTGTGGATTATAATGGCGTATCTCATCCTGATATTGTAGCTCCTGGAAAGTTCCTCCTTTCATCATACAACCGTTATGATACAGAATCGATTAAAGTAGCTGCCAAGACGTATGGTACTGGTACTGATGAATGTTATTGGGGACCGATGATGGGTACGTCCATGGCTTGTCCGGTGGTGACAGGTATCGTAGCACTCTGGCTGCAGTACAACCCAAATCTTACACCAGCTGACCTGCGAAAAGTATTCAAGGCTACTTCCAAAAGGGATGCTTTCGTGACTAATGAAGATGCTGTGAAATGGGGTGCTGGCAAGATTGACGCTTATGCTGGTCTGCAATATCTGATGCAGCAGGATCCTGCTGGTATCAGTACAGCTAATCTCCCGCAGTATCAGACGCTTATCTATGGTACTGGTGAATATGGCAGATATCATGTATATGCCCAGGGTGAAAGTGTAGTGAACATCTATGTATATTCTGCTACGGGTGTGCTCGAATATTCATCTAAGGTGAATACCACCAACGGTGAGACAATTTTGGACCTGAATGGTAAAGTGATGCCAGGTATTCACGTGCTAAAGGTGAAGGGCGCTGCTGTGAACGCCAGCGAAAAGATAGCTATGTAAATAAAAAATAGGGATCAAGGTGATACCTCGTCCCTATTTAAATAGATAAAATCGAGAAAAGTCAATATATGATTTTCCGATGTTGAGAAAGGTACACTCCGTGTTTGCGGGGTGTACTTATTTTTTGTCCGTTCAGATTGTACAGGACGGGAGTATCGACTAATGGAGATGTTACTGGCGTTTCAGGTTTCTTTATACCTGTGGCATCCCAGTCAATGGTGAAGATATAGGTGCTCAGACTGCGTGCGGGCATGGGTACCGTCACTTTATTGGTGGGTGCAGTGATGGTGATATCCTGCTTCTGATACAGACTGCCTTCAGTGCTTTGTATTTGAATGCCGCTCTTTACCTGGTAGGGCAGGTTCATCTCGAAGTTGAAGGAATTCTTGGTTGTGTCTATCGCCATCACAATCATAGAGTCACCCTTGATATAGGAGGTGGCCTGGAAGGCACTGTTTGTACCAATTAATACATTGGCGGTCTGTCCCAGACGAGTGGCTCCGGGCAGGTTCTTAGCGAAGTGCGCCATCACATAACCGCGGTCCAGTACTTTGCCGTAGTCATTGCCCGGTTGGATGGTCTTGTCACCACTGCCGATGAATGACCAGTGGGCAATCATATACCAATACACATACCCGCTGATGCCTGCCAGCATGCTTTCGTTGAGCTCTTCGGCAAAGAGCAGTTGTTCATGCCAGGTTGGTAGGTCCACGATGCTTCCATCTTTTTCGCCTCGTGGGTCAAAGGAGTGTTCTGTCATCCAGGTTTCCTTACCTTTGGCAGTAGCCGTAGCACATGCATTCTTCATATTACCTAATGGCTTGGTGCCGTAGATATGGCCACCAATGAGGTCGATGTACTGATTGGTATCATCGAAATTAAGCAGGGAATCGGTGTAAACTGGATTGTAATAGAAGCTTTCGCCGCCCATGAGTCTCACGTGATAGGTGCTCTTCAACAGTCGGTTGGCGTACTTACTCACCAGATTGTGCATCTCGGTGGGGGAGTAGAGGCATCCGGAATAACTTACCCACCAGTCGGGTTCGTTCTGAATGGATACGATATCTACGGCGGCATCATTGCTTTGCATATAAGCACAGAAACTGTTGAGCCAGTTGAAGAACTTTACATATCCAGTTTCATTCAGTTTGCCTTTGAGATATCCCTGTGATTCACTGTTGCCGCCCTGTGCAGTATTGTTGGTTTTGTAGATGGCGGGAGGTGACCAAGGAGTGCCGAAGATGATGGCACCACGCTTTTTGGCTGCCTTCACTACGGGGAGATAGCCGTGCCAGTCATAAGGGGTGTCCCATGGAGTGGTGACGTCTCCAATCGTATTGGGTGATATTTCCATGCGCAGGAGATTGAGACCTACGGGAGAGTCGGGACCATAGAGTTTGGCGATGACCATGGTGTCCTGGATAGGAGCCATGGCACCGTAACAGGCGGCAGCGCCGAAACCTGTTACACGTTGGTACTTGGTAGTATTTACGGTAATCCTGATTGTAGCGACAGCAGTCGCCGTCTGAACGGAAACTGCTGTCATTACTGCTAATAAAAGTTGTTTAATCATATATGTGGAAAAAGAGTTTGCTTAAATGTATTTCTGTTATCATGGTTTGGGCAGGAACCAGTTACTCTTGTTTTGCAACAGACTGTAGATGGCCTCGTTCTTGGTGCCGTTGCGCATGGAAATAGGTTCTGCCAGATAGTTCACGTCATTGCGGCGGAGAGCCACACGCATCAAATCATAATAGCGATAACCCTCAAAACTGCCTTCCAGTGCCATCTCCGTGACGATGAGATTCTCCACGAGTGGTATCTGATAGTTCACAGTGTCTTGACGTGTCACGCATTTGTCCTTAGCTCCTGGAATAGGCAGTGTGTAATAGGCATTGGCATCAGAGTTACCACATCCACGGGAGTGGATACCCATGGTGTTCTCACTGGTGAAGTCATTGCTGTTGAAGGTAATCAGTGAACCGGCTGCCTTGATTTCCGTACTGTCTATGTGGGCAGCGATGGCCTCCTTGTAGAGTCCGTACTTGAGCACGGCAAAGGCAGACTGCGGATAACCTGCACGGTTGAGGGCTTCAGCATAGCGCAGATAGATGATACCGAGACGGGTAGTGGGGATTTCTGAGCCGTTTATCTTTTCTATTGTCTGGTTCATGGAGTTATAACGTGAATTGGCGCTCTGATTGATGGAATTGAAGTTGTAGTTGGCATAGAGGCGAAGGTCGCCAGCCTGATTTTCACGCTTCAGACCTGTCTTGGGTGCATAGAGGGTATCCGTCTCAGTATCGCTGGCTTTATAGACTTTGCAGTAGGTCTGTGCAGCAGAGATATCCTTCAAACCTTGTGACGGGGTGACCTGAAAATAATAGTAATTGTTCGAAGTGGAATTGAATATTTCTTCCAGGTCGCTCTTCACACCATAGTAGTTCTGGCTTTCCATCGGTATCACACTGGGCACTTCGCCTGAACGGGTACCTATGTTGCGGGAGTAGCCATCTCTGATAGATTCAAAGGTTTTCTCACTTTCACTCCAGCTCACTTTGAATTTAGCGTCGGATGGTTTGGGGTCGCTGCTCAGGGTGAGGTAGTCATGATAGTACTGAGCTGCCTCCGTGTATCGACCAGCCCATAGACAGAGGTCGCCCAATATTACTCTCACGGGGATGTAATAATAAGTGCTGATATTCTTTGGCAGTGGGGTGTCGATGTAAGGCATCAAATCGGTGATGAGGTTGTTGCATACGGTCTGGATGTCGCTTGGGGTCTTGTTCATCTCGTCCTGTGCTTCTTTTTCGGTAAGCACGGGATCGGTAACATATGGGATGCTGCCGTAAGCGGTGGCGCACTGCAGATAGGTCCATGCACGCATGCCGTGTACGGCTGCTATCTCACCGGCGAAGAGTTTCTTGCCGTTTTTCTGCAGGGTACTGTCTATATGTGCAAGGTAATAGTTGCAGTTATTGATGACTGCATAGTAGTCAGCAATGTTGTTGTAACGGTTGCTAGTGGTGATGTCGAATGCTGCCAGCTTCTTGAGGTCACTGTTTGCCTTGGTGGTTGTGGTAGTGAGGTCACCACGTATCTCGCCCAACAGTACACTGCGGTCGGCAATGGTCTGCATCTTATAGAGGATACCCATCACGCTGTACACACTGTCCTGTGCACTGTGTAAGGTATTATCCTCAGCATACTCCATCATTTCGGAGTCGGTATCCATCATGCTGCTGCATCCGGAAAGGAGCAGCGCACTGATGGCAGAAAGAATGATGATTCGTTTCATAATTGTATGTCGTTTTATTGTTAGGTTCTACAAATTAATCTTCACACCCATGGAGAAGCTACGGCCCATGCCCAGCAGTCCACGGTCTATACCGAGGGTGAGTTGGTTGTTGCCCATGGCATTGTCGGGGTCGCTTCCCAGATAACGGGTGATGGTGAACAGGTTCTGTGCGCTGCCCCAGAAAGTGATGCCCTGCAGATAAGTGCTCTGGATGGGCAGCGTATAACTGATGGTGACATTCTTGAGGCGCAGGTAACTGCCGTTCTCTATCCATCTGTCACTGAATCTGCTGTTGCCCATCGGGTCATTGTATTCTATGCGGGGTACGTTAGTCACCTGGCCTTCGGTAGTCCAACGGTTGAGCAGGGCAGTGGTCTGATTGAAGAATCGGCTGCCGCCTTCCAGTACGGAACGCTCATAATTGTAGATATCGTTGCCCAGAGAGTAATTGAATACCACTTCCATGCGCCAGTTCTTCCACTGCATATTGGTGAAGATATTTCCATATACATCAGGATTGGGGTCACCGATTACCTGCATGTCCTTCTCATTGATGATGTGGTCATCGTTCACATCGGCGAAGTGCATGTCACCTGCCTTGAACTTCTGCGGCTCACCTGTCTCGTCTATCAGACTGAGGTTGGCTGCATCAGCTGCTGCCTGAGTGGCAAATACGCCTTCCGTGCGATAACCGTAGAAGAGACCTACAGGACTTCCTACCTGTGAGAGGATGGTGGCGCCGTAAGCACTGGTGGTCATGCTGTTGCCACTGGGCAGGGCAGTAATCTTATTCTTATAGTGCCCCATGGAAGCACCCATTTCCCACTTGAAGTTCTTCAGGTTGAGAACCTTTCCGGTAAGGGATACGTTCACGCCTTCATTCTCCAGCTTACCACTGTTGTTCCAGTTCTCTTTCAGTCCGCTGGTCCATGCCAGTTGACTCAGAGTGAGCAGATTGTTGGTCCAGCTTCTGAAGTAATCCACCTGGAGTGATAGTCGGTTATTGAGTACATTGGCTTCCATGCCGGCAGAGAGACGCTTGGTTGTTTCCCATTTTAATTCGGTGTTGCCGATGTTGCCCAGAGAGAGACCGTCCACCTTGCTGCTGAGCATATTGTTGGCGATGAAGTAAGTACGTGAGGCCGTATAGTTCACATCGTCATTGCCGCTTACATCATAACCTGCATTGAGGCGCAGATAGTTTAGTCCGGGTACATCAGAGAGCCATTTCTCATTGGTCATCACCCAGGATGCCTGCACATTGGGGAACAGTCCCCACGTAACGCCGCCCAGATGGAGTCCGGAAGCATCATCGCCGAAACAGGAACTGGTGTGCATGCTCAGACCGGCAGTGAGGTAATAACGCTCCGCATAGTTGTAGTCAGTCTGTGCGTACCAGGTTATCTCCTTCGTCTTCTCGTCGCTGCCGCCTGTACTCTTGTAAGTAAGGGAAGAAGTCATGTTAGGCGTCTTGTCGTTGCCCGTATTGAAACCCTGCTGACGGGTGAGCTTATAGTCGCGACTGATGAAGCGCATGCCGCCGAAGAGATTCAGTGAATGGGCATTGTATCGGTGCGTCCACTGCAGACGGGTATCGCTCTGCAAGGATATCTCACGTGCAGCCAGAGACTGTACCAGATTGCTCAGATAAGTATCACTGATGCTGAGGATACGGAATTTTGGTGTGCCCTCCATAGGCAGATAATAGTTCTCATTGGTATTATTGAGGGAGAAATTGAAGAATTCGCTCAACTTGAGAGAACGGTTAAACTGATATTCCGGTGTGATGCTCAGTACAATCATACGGTTGCCGAAGGTGTTGCGGTTTTCACCGTCGCCATGAGCAAGGATGGTGTTCGGGTTAGCCAGAGACAGTTCGCTGCTGCTGAATACGTCAGAGAGGTAATCGTCAGCATCCTCGAAGAAGTTGCTCTGATTGCCCGTTTTGTCGTAAGCATAAGGTGAGAGGAATGGCGACTTGATAAGTCCCAATATACCTGTTGATGTGACCGTGTATTCATTCAGATTGAATGAGAGACCATCATCACGGAGATCACGGTTCACATCACTGTAAGCGGCATCAAAGCGCACTTTGAGGT
>DAIRCP010000001.1:30207-87797 GCA_036796635.1 Prevotella sp.
TCACGGAGATCACGGTTCACATCACTGTAAGCGGCATCAAAGCGCACTTTGAGGTTGCGGATGATGTCGATGTCCGTGTTCAGTCGCATATTGAAGCGTGAGAAGTCATTGCCCTTCAGCGTGCTGTTGGACTGCGCATATCCCACAGAGAGGTTATAACTGGCAATATCATCACCGCCCTGCACATTAATACCATAGTTCTGTACCCATGCTGTGTGGTAAGTCTCTTTGGTCCAGTCGGTGGAGTTGTGATACTTGGGATAGTAATAATAGGTAGGGTCGCTGTTGAGGAAGGAGAGTGTGCCCACATTGGCCATCTGGTCGGACAGCATCTCTGTGGCATAGAGTCTGTATTCCTCATTGTCGAGCATCTTGGGCAGACGCGGCATCAACTGGAAACCACCGCCAATATTCACATCGATGCGGGTAGCCATACTCTTATTACGCTTGGTATTGATGAGAATCACGCCGTTGGCACCTTTGGCACCATAGATGGCACTACCGTTCTTGAGTACGGTGACATTCTCGATATCCTCCACATTGATGTTGGAGAGGATGTTGTTGTAGTATCCGCTGTGCAGCATGCCCTTATCGTACTGCAAGTCAGTGAGTACACCATCTATGACTACAAGCGGCTGCGCATTGCTCTGCAGGGAGTGGATACCCTCCATGAGCATCACGTTGCCCTCAGCAGGATTGGCGCCGCGGGATATGCTGCGGATGTCGGCACCCAGACGTTGCTGGATGACGGGATCGATGCTCATATCCACACTGTTGTCGTTGACGTTTGCGGTGTGAGTTACGCTACCAGTGGTAGTGCTGCTGTAATTACTGCCGAAAGCCGATGTATAAAGACGGGCATTCACCTTATCTAGGGCTTTGCCCACAGGTGTCTGCTGGAGATTGTAACCCTCCACCTTCATGGTGACGGAATTGACCCACTGGGGAACTTTCATCTGGTATTCGCCCTTATCGTCGGTCATGGCTGTATAGTGACGGTTGCCGTAAGCCTCCACACGCACACCGGCGAGAGGTTCACCGGTAGCTGCATCAGTCACCTTACCGCTCAGTGTCTTGTCTGCTCCTTGAGCCATCGCCGTAACAGAGGCGATGAACATGATGATTGTTATGATATTCTTTTTCATAAATGCTTGATTCAGATGTTCTACGTGTGATTATTCTTTTTTTGCCGGACGCAGATAGATGCAGTCCAGATACATTTCACGGTTGTACTTGTTGTTCTGACTGGTCTGTGTACCGATAGCACAAGTGAGTGTGAGCGCAAATTTATTGGTGGCTTGCGTAATACTATAATTGGTGGTGGGGAACTTGAATGCCTTCGCCAATACAACGGTGTCCACACGTAACGGGTCATTATTGAATTTGGTGCCTCCGCAGTCGTAACTTGTCACATTACCCTTTTCATCCAGATAGGTGATAGTGGCTGTAAACTGATTGGGCTTCTTGTTGTAATCAGTAATACCTGTGACGTTTTGAGGCAGGATGACCGCACATACATCGTAGTAATTGCTCAGCACATCGTCCAGACGGAAGGTCATGCTCCAGTTAGACTTGCTGGTCTCTGGCACGATATCGAGGTATCCATCCTCTGAGATACTGTCCGCAGCTTGATGGCGGGTATTGTAGGAGCATTTCGTATATTCATTGATGTAGTTGTCATATTCAGCCTCTGTCTTCAACCATTGGAAATAGGTTTGCTCTGATGTGAACGGCCATTCATCAGTCTGATAGAGCATACCGTTACTGCACTTTACCTTGGTGGCTTTGCTGAACAGCGTTTGGTCGGGCTGATAGAATACGTGAAACCAAGGGTCGTAACGATTATACTGTACTGAGAGGATAGAGTCTTTGAGTGACTTCTGCTGGTTCATATTGTAGATACCATCCTGAATGAGCGCCTTGTTGGCAAAGTAGCGCTGCAGGGAGTCGCCTTTGTTGACGGTAGAAGCAAATTTGTAGCTGGCTTCTGCAGCTGCATAAGCTTTGGCATAGCCGGCATCAGATGGGGCTATCATCCAGTAAGTGGAGTCTTCCGCCTTGAGCAGTCCTATTCTGTTGAGCAGCAGATTACGCTGGATAATCACGGAGTCCACATATACCTTCACACCATCTTTGATGCCGCTTGATACACTGCTGCTTTCATCGAAGTAGTCTTCATCATAGCTTTTGAAGAAGTTGCCTATCTTGCTGAACTGTGGCATACCTGTCATCGCCTCATAGAGGTTATAATAGAAAGGTAGGCGTTGTGCAGCGATGTGGAGTATACCATTCTTTGCCCTCAGATTACTTTGGGTGAGCGATATTCCCTCTGCTTTGTTGGTTCCTAGGGTGATGTTTTTGGTATTCATGAGCATCACTTTCTGAGCGGTGGCAACGTCACTCCAGTTGGAACGTGCTATCTGGTTGTTCACAAAAGTTTTCTCCACCAGCGAGTCACCCTCATTGGTCTGGGTGAGCGCGATGAGACTGTCTTTGTTGAAGGTGCCGTTTGTAGGTGCGATGACAGTAAAAGCCTGTCCCTGACCGAGTAAGTCGGCATAGCTCACGGAAGTTTTTTTATGGTGGCGGAACACGTACGTATGCTGGAGTACCTGACAGAAGTCGCTGAGTTCAGTGTGCTGCTGCATTTGCTCCCACAGGGTAGCGCCGTTCTCCACATTCTGGTCGGCATTGTTGTAGTGGTCATCCCATTCTGAGCATGATGCAGCGAGCACCATGGTCATTGCCGGTAATATATATTTCAGATGTTTCATATCATATTTTCTGTTTGTTGGGTTCTACATTCCTTAGTGCGTATTTTCCGGAGTGGTAGGATTGGCATATACGCTCTTGGGCACAATCTCGATATAGTCGAACGACAGGTAACAGGAGGGATCCTCCAGCACTTGGCGTAGACGGAGATAATAATCCGTGTTGGGATTCATTTCACGGGTAGTCAGAATACGGCGCAGGCACCAGTCGTGTGAGCGCATGGATTCCTCACCATTGAGATAACTGTCCATGGCACGCATATACCCGTGGTTGCGGAGTGACTTGTCATTGGCTCTGTTCTGATCTTCATCCTCTGTATCAGCTACACCACCGATAGAAGGATCGGTGATACCCATACGGAGGTCAACGGGGATGCCACAGGGCTCATTGTTGATGTAGCATTGCACCACACCACGTTCCACACCCATGGTGTAGCCCATTCGGATTTCGTAGGTACCTGCTTTAGGTACGGGAGGCAGTTTGATGGATACGTCATAGATACCCTTGATACACATGGCGTTGCCCTCGTAACTGTTATAATAAGGAGATTCGCAGCGTACAGCGATGAACGTATTGTTATTGTTCACTTTCCAGTCCTTGATATATCCATTTTTGAATCCGGTAAGCGGTTTCACCACATCATAAGGTTTTCGGGCACCGGAATTCATGAAGTCGGCACTCATGCACTCACCGTCTATACGGATACGGCAGTTGAGCACATTCTCTTTTGTATTGGTGTCGAATGCCATCATGCGGTCTATATAGTGATATACGCCGTTGAGAGCTTCCTGGTCGTTGAGTCCCGACTCAGATGGGGTGAGCACTTTCACACCACGGCAACCAGCCTCGTAATTGTTGGCGAGTCCCTTACGGTTGATGAAGAGACCGGCAGAAGGTTTGCAGAAGCGAACCAGTGTCTGTGGGCACATTGTGGGGAAGAAATCTTCAGGATCAGAGAGTTTGGTAGCCCAGTGTTCATTGATGATGGTACTGGAACTGCACCAGTTCTCATAACCACCGTAGCGGTCGATAAGATGGTAAGCCACCCAACGGTGGAGCGGGTTCTTCTCATTGGTATAGTCATTGTCGTATTTGCCGGCATCTTCAGGGAAAGAAGCATCATATATCTCCTTAGCTTTCTTTTCCAGTTCTTCCATTGTGCTGATGTTGTACACGTTCTTCAGGATGGAATCGGGCTCTACGAAAGCGGTGTACTTGAAGTAGCGGTAGCGGGGATAGTAAGCATACTCATCATTACCACCGTAGTGTACGAAAACCCCCTTGGTGATAGAGTCTTCACTCACGCTGTATGTGTCGTCGCGGTATTTGTCTATCTGCTTATCCATGGCAGTGAGTGCCAGAGCCTTTGCAAAGAGCTGGCACTTGGGGTCCTGCTTGATGAGGTCGGGTAGGAAGAGGTTGGAAGCAGTGAGTACGTTGTTGATGACATGTACCACGCCATTGGTCACAGAGTCATCTTTCATCACGATTTCCGCCTTTTTATTCACACGGTATATCAGTGCATTGTTGTTGTTCACGTCAGAGTCGCAGGAAAGTACGATGTAACGGTCCAGCATATTGGTATTGGCGAGTGAACCGTCAGGAAAATCCGGCGAGAAGTATGCCATGTCCTTGATGATATGGGTGCGTGCCAGCGTGTCCTTCACATCAGTGGGAATATCGCCTACGGCTGCATAGTGGTGCTCTTTGAGGTAAGTATCCACCGCCTTATTATTAGGAGCAAAGAGCGTAAAATTTCCGTAAGTACTCAGCAGGGCATAGTAATTGCTCTCCTTGAGTATCTGGATAAACTCACTGAACTGGTCTTCGTGGGTACCTAAGTATCCGGCAGCAGTCACGTGTGAAGCCGTATAATAGTTATCATCTACATTCACATCGGAGCAGCTCGCCAGCCATGTAGCTGGCAGTGCTACGAGCAGTAACTTGATATAATTGATTGTTCTCATAATCATAATTTGCTTTGCTTCATTATTTATTTGTTAACTCATTGTCATCTCCCTTGTTATAGGCCGTGTTCTGTATCAGATAAGGGTTTACCTTCAGCTCTGATTCAGCATAGGGATAATAGAAAATGTTTGGGTCTGCCAATTTGATTTTTACCGTATTCACGTTGTCCTTGAACTTACGGGTGATGAGTGTGGCAGCTCGTTGTGTGTTGCCGTCTCTGCGTACCATACGTACTAGGTCAAACCATCGTTTACCCTCGTACATCAGTTCGCGCTGTCGTTCCTGGAAGAGCAGGTCTTCCATGGTGGCCTGCCCCTTGTTGTAGTTGCCGATGGAGAGTGCGCCGGTAGCATTGTCAGTAGTCTGGTTGTTGGCTCTGCGATATACGGCATCTATCAGTTCGAATGCAGTATCGTAGTGGCTCGCACCTTGCATGATTTCGGCTTCAGCTTTCATCAGCATCACGTCGGTCATACGGTAGAGAATCCATCCGCAGGTGTTGTTGTCCTTCTCATTGAGAGATTTGGTAGCGGTCATTTTTTTGTTGTCAATAGTGACGCTGGGACAGTATTTGGTGATGGCACTCTTAGCAGCATCTATATTCTCCAGATAGCGGCAGTCTGTCTTGGAAAACAGAATGTTCTTGCCATCTACGATATCTACAGTGAGAAAGTCGGGTACCGACAGGTTACCGCTGGCATTGCTGGTCTCATAGAAGTCAGGGATGAAACCGTTATATACATTGTTGTTGTGGGCGAAGTCCAGTTCGAAGATACTTTCAAAGGAGTGTCCATCATCTCGAGAACCGAATATTCTGTTGTATGAACTACCTGAGGTTGTGGTTCCGTCACCTTCAAGCAATAGGGGGTATTTGTTTTTGAACAGAAACAGATCGGCTACGCTTTCGCCTCTGCTCTTCTTTTCTTCATACTGTTGCTTCTTGTAGTCCAATACCAGGTCGCAGTATTCAGAACATTTGGCATAGTCACCTTTCCATAGATACATATCGGCAAGCAAGGTATAGATGGTGTATCGCGTAATCTTGCTGGAGTTATAGTAAGCCATGTTGTTATCATCGGTATAGTACCTTTTCACAGCATCATTCTTCACAGTTTCCAGTGAGTTGATGAGCTGTTGGAGTATATCGTCAAATTTTGTGGCAGGTACCTGATAGATCGCATTGTCATTTACACTGGGTTCTGTGACGTAAGGCACATCCCGGAATGTACGTATCAGATAGAAGTAGCATAGGGCCCTGATGGCAGTAGCCTCTGCGAGATTGGCTCTAGTCTCATCCTCGGTGTAGTTAGGGTCCTTGGCCTCTACCTGTGGTGCATAATGTATTACGGTGTTGCAGTAGTTGATAGTGCGGTACAGTGCATCCCATTTACAGTAGCTGTTAGTCTCCAGCATATTCTCCTGGAGGATGCTGCGCAGTTCGGCAGGTGTGCTCGATTGATAGTAGATATTGTCAGAGCGAAGTTCGCCCCATACCGCCATACGGGTGAGGCAGTCGCTTTGTTCCAGCGATGCATAGCAGTTGTTGATGACACTCTGTACATCTTTCTTTTCGGTCCAGTAGTTCTCCAGCACTACATCGCTCATAGGGAGAATACTGAGGAAGTCGGAGCATGACGTTAGCGTCAGTGCCCCCAGGCCTAATAGGATATATCTTAGTTTTTTCATATTCTTTTGTCTTGATGGTTACGATATGTTAGAATTGTACACTGATACCCGCAGTGAATGATTTGGAACGCGGTGTTTGTGCATTGTCATAGACGACGCCCAGTGAACCGTATCCTACTTCTGGGTCTGCACCTGAGTAGTTGGTGAGACAGAACAGGTTGTTGGCGGATGCATTGAGCTTCACTGAGGTGAGTCCCAGTCTCTTGATAATCTTAGGATTCAGTTCGTAAGATATCTGTGTGTAGTTCAGTCGCAGGAAAGAACCGTCTTCCACGAATCGGTCACTGCCAAGCCAGTTATAGGTAGCATTGTCTCCGAATACGGCACGTGGCATCTCAGCGAGGTCACCCTCCACACGCCATCTCCAGTTCACTGCACGGCTCTGATTGTTGCTGCTGGTCATATTCTCAGCCAGCATACGGGCTTTGTTGATAATCTTGTTGCCCCAACGGAAGTTAAACTGGTTGTTCCAGGAGAATCGTCCATAATTGAATTTGAATCCGAAACCGCCTGATATCTTAGGTAATGAACTGCCCAGATACACGATATCCAGTTCATTGATCTGTCCGTCGTGGTTGATATCCTCATAGATGGCATCGCCGCCCTTAAATTTATAGGTGGCAGTACCCTGACCTCCGGTACCCAGTTTGTAGTTATATACCATATCTTTGGTATTGCCGTACTGGTCTTTGATTACGTTGCCGTTGGCATCGCGTACCACAGGAGCATTAGGACCGCTTACGCCCTTCACTTCCTCATCAGAGTATTCTGTGTACTGATACACGCCCTTGCATCTGAAACCATAGATGGCCCCCAATGGACGATTGAGTTCCACACGGGTGAGATACGAACCGTTGTTATAGTCGAATTTGTTGTTGAGTGTAGCGAGGCAGGTAGGATCCATCTCTGTCAACTCATTGCGGTTGTTGGAGAAGGTGACATTGAAGTCGGCAGAGAACTTGCCCAGACGGATGATGCGGTTACCGTTCAGATTGAACTCCCAACCTACGTTCTGCATCGTACCCACGTTCTGGTAACTCAGTGCTGTATAACCGGATGAAGTAGGGATAGCTCTGTTGGCCATCAGCAGGTTCTTCGTCTTCTGATTGTACACTTCCACATTACCTGTAATCTTATCATTGAAGAAGCCGAAGTCCACACCCAGGTTGAGTGTATGCTTCTCTTCCCATTTCAGATTTGTCAACTGGATGTTGCTGGGGTAGATACCGCCTTCACCCAGATAACTCTTGCCGCTCACATACTTACTGAAGTAGAGGTACTCGGCACCAGGCTGATTACCCACGATACCCCAGCCCGGACGGACAGACAGCATGGATACGAAAGGCAGCGTCTTCTTGAACCAGGGTTCATCACTGATGTTCCATCTCAGAGACAGGGCAGGGAAGTTACCCCAACGCTTGTCGGGACCGAACTTGGTGCTACCGTCACGACGTACAGAGAAGTCGAGCATGTATCTGCTCTTGTAAGCATAGTGAGCAGAGAAAGTGAAATAGATACTGCGCCACTGACCTGCACTCGTACTGAAGGAACTACCGATGCTGGCAGGAGCCGATGTGCTGATGATGGTACCAGTAGGTAGACCATAAGTCGCCGTGTTCTGTGAAGAAGACGTACCGCTGTTGAGCTGTCCGCGGAGCATCATCATCAGACTGTGATCCTCATTATTGAAGTGTGGAGTAAAGGTCAGTGTATGCGTGGTTGTGATACCCAGACTCTTGTAAGAGGTACTGGATGCACTGTTGGCGCTGCTGCTCTTCCATCCGTTGCTAACCAAAGAAGAGGGCAGAAAATCGTCATTATATCTATTGAAGATGTTGAATACGATGTTACCTTCGTAAGTCAGTCTCGTCTTATGCTCCTCTATACCCAGTAGGTTATAGTTCAGTTTGAACTCCGGTTGGATATTGTAACTGGATTCCTCACTCTTGGCAAGGTTGGCGAGAGCTACCGGGTTGTATTGGTCAGCCTGGGCCTTCAGGTTTTGCGAGATGGTACTAGGCAGATTGAAGTATTCGTCGGTATCATTATTATTGCCGTCCTGCACATAGATAGAGAGGTTAGGGGCGCGCTTATAGGCGATGCCCAGCAAGTCGCCGTAGTTCTTGTTGTTTTTGGTATAGGTGAGTGATATGTTGGTCTCAATCTTGATACGGTCGCTCACGAAGTAATCCAGCGCCACACGTGTAGTGAAACGGTTGAGCACCTGCTTGATGATACTACCAGTCTCATGGTCGTAACCAGCAGCGATACGGAAGTTAGCTTTCTCACCACCACCGGTCAGAGCCAGATAGTGGTTCTGTCTCCATCCCGTCTGTTTCACTGCTTTGAGCCAGTCGGTATTGTTGTCATACATATCATAGTCACTGAATCCGTTGCGACTGTAGTTGATTTCCGGTAGGTCGCTGTCGGTCTGACTCATGCGCTGGTTGTAGAGTTCCTCCTTCATCATCATGGTGTATTCATCACCGTTGAGCATCTTGTAGCCCTGTGGCTGATAAGTACCCGTGAGACGATAAGAGTAGTTCACTTTGGTTTTGCCCCTGGCACCACGTTTGGTCTTGATTTCAATTACACCGTTGGCACCCTGGCTACCCCAGATGGCAGTAGCGGCAGCATCTTTCAGTACCGAGATACTCTCGATGTCCTCCGGGTTCACATTAAGCAGTTCGGCAAACTTCTCCTCATTGGCACTGGAGAGGTCCATATTGGCATCAGTCTCCCAGATGTTACCATCCACTACGATGAGAGGTTCACTGGAACCGTTGATACTTGATACACCACGCAGACGCATGGAAGTACCAGCACCCAGGTTACCTGAGTTAGCCACGATATCCAGACCGGCGATACGTCCCTGCAGGGCTTCGTCCACCGTAGTGATAGCTAGACCCTCAAACTCCTTGGTAGAGATAGTCTGTCGGGCTGTGGAAACCTCACGTTCAGGAATGGCGAGACCCGAGCCCTGAACTCTGCGACGCGATCTTACCACCACCTCTTTTATCTGTGTGGCATCCGTCAGATTAATCTTATAGTTAGTCCTGTTGATGGACAGGGTAGCAGTCTTGTATCCCACAAACGACACCCTTAGTTTATCCTTCGGGTTTTTCAGTTTGAATGAGAAGTTACCATTGAAGTCAGTGATGGTGGCAGCCACAATACGGTTGGCAGCGTCTATCTCCACCACGTTGGCAGAGATGACAGGTCCCAGATTATCATATACGTTACCGGTAATCATCTGTCCTGCCTCCTGGGCAGCCATCGGAATGACCGACATGCTGAGTGCAGCTATCATCACACATGATTGGTGACGGGCAGCAGCTTTAAGTTGATTGAGCATGTATTCTTTCATAATTGATTATTTTCTTCTTGATTTAGCTATTGATTTTGAATACATAAGCGGACCATCTATCAGATGGATCACAGCCGATGAACTGTTGTAGATATTGTTGGCTTTGGTGGCATCACCGGTATCACCATCAGTTTCGAACTGGAATTCGCGTGCCATCTGGTTGTAGAGTCCCTTGGTCATCACCACGTGACGGGTGTTTCCCGCCTTGTCTGTGATGCTCAGTCCGCTCTTGCTGCACGTTACTGTTACTGTGGAGAAACCGGTGGATGGGCTGTAAAGGGCTGTCTCGTAAGATTTGTCAGTCACCTCGTCACCATTGATGTAGAGAGCATTGTCCTGTATGTGATACTTCAGGAAGTTCATTAGTTTGGTTGAGTCAGTCTGATAAGCGGGATAGTTGGATTCCTTTTCAGATTCCAGCTTTTCGATAGTAGGCAGCGTACCATTGTCCAGCAGTGGCTGCAGACTCTTGTTGGTGGGAGCATATACTGTATAGTGGTAAGCATTGAAGAGATTGATGTTCTGTCCGCTGCATGCTACAGTCTTAGTGCTGGATATCTTATGTTTGGTCTCAAACAGACCCATGCCTTCCATCAGTTGCAGGAACACACTGTCCTCATCGGCATTCTTGTTCAGAATATCGTGAGTAGTTTTCGTACCGCCCATAAGTGGTTCTTCGTCCATTACATACACGCGGCCGTTACCGCCAGTTTTATCGTATGACTGGTCATAGAACTGACTGATAGGCACGTTCATTCCTGCGTCGTTCACTTGGTAACTGCTGCCTACCATCATACCGTTCTGTCGGTTCTTAGTATTTACCACTTCCAGTTCACTTCCGTTTCTGCTGCGGAAGTAACTGTTGCCGTCTTCCACGTCACCCACTACGATATGGTCATTGAGAATATCTTTCAGACGGTTGATAATCTCATTGTAGCTAGCCTTGCGTACGGAGTCCTCTACACCCGTCACAGGGTCATAGTTGTAGATGCCGGCCTGTACCTTATTATTATCAGCCTTCTGTGTGCCGTCATAATAGAACTTGAATATCTGTCTCTTGGCTTTTCCGTAGGAGCAGGGGTCCACGTAATGACGCAGTGCATTGTTGTTAGGTACGAATAAACTGTATTTGATGTCCTTATTGATGGAGTTGAGGTATACCTCATACTGCAACTGCTTGATGGCCCAGTACATCACACTCATGTTGCCCGCACTGCCACTGTTCACCAGTGCAGGGAAGAGTACGCTTACATAACTGGTTGGTGAGAACACCCTCTTGGTACGGTAGATGGCACCATTGCATCCCAGTGTCACCTTATCTATGTCGCCGGTGGTGATGCCCATCGGGTCGTTGGCATCATTCATCACGTTCGTCTCAAACTTACTTGGAACGGAAGCCACGAATGATTCCAGCATATTATTATTGATGAGTTTGGCTACTACTTCATCGGGCACATTGTCCCAGGCACCGTAACGCTCTCTCAGAGCCTTGCCGGAGCCCTCTTCCCAGAAGGTCTTCATGGCATCATCGCTGGGCACCAGCATCACAGCCATATTCTGCTGTATCGCTTCCTCAGAAGAAGTAGTGCTACCAGTACCTTCACCGGAGTAGAAGGTATTCCATTCAGGGTCGTACTTCAGAGTAGACTCCACGGCAGCACCACTGCTGGTAGGTGTCACAGGCGTCACGTTCACCTTTCCTCTACCGTAACTCTTGTCAGAGAAGAATCTCTTCTGGAACACAGAGTCCACATTCGTGCCATACCTATTATTATAGGTAGTGGTCACGGCCTCACCGGCATAGTAAGGGGCACAGAAGCGTTCCATCAGATGATTGAATATCGTGGTACTCTCATCTTTTTTGATGATTTCCGCCATATTGTCTTTGGGATATATTACATCTGCCATCTTATGGATGAAACCGTTCATACACTTGATGTTCTTCTCCGTCACGTTTACACCGTTCACACTGGCATCGCCGGCAGAACGACTGGTTGTATTGTTCATCAGAAAGTCGTAGTCCGCATTGGTAATCTTATTGTTTACCAGAAAATTCTCTATCATATAAATCATCGGGATAGAGTTGGATGTCTCCTTATCTGCCTCCGTGAGCGATACATCGGCTACACAGGCAGCAAAGTTCTGACCGCGTCGATAAGCCCAGTATTTGTTGAAAGGCATCTGAGGGACCTTGAGCAGAGGTACCGAGTCATAGATACTCACGGCAGAGAGTCGTCTCATACAGTTGCCCTTCACCGGTTCCGTATTGCTGCTCTTGCTGGCAGTACTGGCCAGGTCATTGATTTGGATACTGTTTTTGAGCATGGCGCCGTAGAGTAGCAGTTTCTTCTGTGGTACAGAGAGATGGTCATAATCTGTAGCGCCCCATGAATTGTTGCTGTAGAAACGGGCAAACGCATCATCGTCGGCGGCAAAGAGAGTGACCGATCCTGTACGTGCTAGCACATCATGATAGCCCAAGTCATCGATGAGCTTCAGCATGTTGGTGTAATTACCTTGCGTTTCCAGATAATTGTAGATGGACGACCCCCATCCTTCCGGGGTAGTGTCATCCAAGTCGTAATCCGAACAGCCGACTACCAGTCCGCCTCCGGATAAACAGAGCATCCCGGATATAATCCAAGTGCTGCATCGTCTTAGAATAGATTTTTCAGACATAAAATATGGTTTGTTAGTTTTAAAATTCATATTGTCTTGTTGTTATTTGTATGTTGATTGTAGCCATAAAGGTTTCTGTTACGGCGGCAAAGATACGAAGACTTCTCTTAACTCTTATTTATATATGTTTGCAGTACTTTTCATTTTGTAGCAGTGTTACTTTTGTTTGTCTCAATTGCTTTTCTATTTGTCTCATGATATGTCTGTAACGACGATGTACAGGCGTTTTTAGCAATTTATGACAATTCATGAACAAATACAAAAATGAAAGGAATAAAAACGACTGTGTAACACCTTTATAGTATTATACAGTAACTTTGCAACCGTTGTCCGAGCTCTCCATAACCAATAAGAAAACCAGGCAACAGAAACTAGCAACATATATCAATTATTCAAAACAATCGATCAAACTAATGAAGAAGATTACTAAGATTCTAATGACATCACTATTGATGATAGCCATGTCATTGCCAATGAGCGCCATCGACATCACTGTAGGTGGTAAAGTACGTAATTATCTGGAGTACATTCCCGCCAATCTGGGAACCAATCGTCCACTGCTTATTTCCTGTCATGGTATGAATCAGGATGCAGCTTATCAGAAAGGGATGCTCGCCATTGAGAGCGTAGCCGACACCGCCAAGTTTGCCGTCGTGTTTCCCAATGGTATCAATAAGGGATGGGATATCAACGGCGACACCGATATCAATTTCATCTTGGCGCTGATAGACCGCATGGCTGCTCAGTATCAGATAGACCGCAACAGGGTGTATCTCTCCGGATTTTCCATGGGCGGTATGCTTACGTACCACGCCATGAACCTCATTGCCGATAAGATAGCAGCCTTTGCGCCTATCAGCGGTTATCCCCTCAGTGGGGGCACTTTCACCAGTTCCCGCCCCATACCCATCATTCATACCCATGGTAATGCCGATGATGTCTGCGTGTTCAGTAAGGTGCAGGGTATACTCGATGGCTGGATAAAGCGAAACAACTGTCCTGCCACGGAGATCAAGACTACAGCTTATAAAGGAGCACGTGGTGTGACCCGCCATTATTGGGGCCCCGGCGACAAGGGAGTGGAAGTGGTACTCATGGAACTGGATGGTAAAGGTCACTGGATTTCCAACGACGGCATTAAGACAGGTGAGGAAATATGGAACTTCTGCAAGCGTTATTCTCTGAAAGGGGCACTGCCTACCGCACAGATAGAATATCCCCGTAGTGGTCATGTATTTGTATGCTACGGCGGTAACACGGCAGTCGACAGTATTACAGTGAAGGCAAAGGCGGAGATAGACTCAGGAAAGATAGCCAAGGTACAGTATTACAATGGGAGTATTCTTTTAGGGAGCAGCACGGATGCTCCCTATCAGTTTGTTTGGAAACGGGTGAAGGCCGGACAGCATGTACTGAAGGTGATAGCCACGGATACCATCAGCAATACCGCCATGACCTACAGTATTTTCTCTGTCACGGCTCCTCAGTCTGAATATAATCTCTCTTCTGGCTTTTCCACAGCCGGCAGCATTCCTGCCGGATGGACTACTTATGATGGTGCCGACAAACGGGTAGGGGCGCTTACGGATATGACGAATGGTTGTCGTACCATAGCGCTGACGGGTGCTACCCGTGATTTCGACAATGCCCTGTATTTCCGTAATACTACGGGAAAGAGTGGTGATGGCGTGGCAAGTTACGGTGCTGTTGGTTCCTTGGCAGATATGAGGTTGAGTGAGGGATACTATACACTTCAGTTTACCGCAGCGCATTGGAACAATGCTTTTGCGGATGTGGTTACAGCACAGGTGACAGATGCGAAAACGGGGCAGGTGATAGCCAATACCGAGGTTGCTCCGACAGCCAATCTAGCCAATTCCGCCGCCACATCATTCAGTGGCACCACACCGACGACACTCCAGTTTCATATCACGTCAGATACCCCGGTGGTCATCACTTTCCAGACAGCCGATAAATTATGGGCAGATGCACTCATCACCAATATCAAACTGCTGCGTAGCACCACAGACCCCGCTACGGCAGTCAGTGCTGCCACTGTATCGGATAAGAAGCTCATCGGTACAGAGTACCGTAACTTGCAGGGAAGCGTAGTGGCTCATCCCCGAGGATTGGTATTCCGCACACAGACCTATCTGGATGGGAGCAGAAAAACGGAGAAGGTTATTCGATAGAAATAAGTGTTAGAATGACGCTTAAATCATAAAAAGTGTGAAAAATACACGAATATGATAAGCTTTTGTGAGTATGGGAACATCACGAAACGTATTTTTAGTTATATTTGCAATCGCAAAACAATAACTAACCAACACATTAATAAAAATGAAACATTCTCATTTACTACTGTTATCAACAACTTTACTTGCATGTTCCGCTGTGCCGTCTCATGCGCAGAGTATGCTCTATCCGCATCACTTCGACCTCAATGAGGTGACACTGCTGGACAGTCCGTACAAGACAGCCATGGACCTCAACTTCCAGAACCTGCTTAAGTATGATGTAGACCGTCTGCTCACACCTTTCGTCCGTCAGGCAGGGCTCACTACAGGTGATTATGCCGACTGGCTCACCCTGCATCCCAACTTTACCAATTGGGGAGGAAGCGGATTCGACCTCTCCGGACATGTGGGCGGACATTATCTCTCCGCCTTGTCACTGGCCTATGCCGCCTGTCATGATGCCGATATGAAGGCTAAACTCAAGGCACGTCTGGACTATATGCTCAAGGTGCTCAAGGACTGCCAGGATGCTTACGATGCCAATACCGAAGGACTCTACGGATTCATCGGCGGTCAACCGATCAATACCGTATGGACCACGCTCTATAAGGGTGATGTGTCAGCCTTCCAGAACGTCCGTGGGTGGGTGCCCTTCTATTGTGAACATAAGATATTGGCAGGTCTGCGCGATGCTTATATATATGCCGGCGATGCCACAGCCAAGGAGATGTTCCGTAAGTTGGCAGACTGGAGCGTGAATGTGGTAAGCAAGGTGAGCGACACCAATATGCAGAGTCTGCTCGATACCGAACATGGCGGCATGAACGAGAGTATGGCGGATGCCTATACGCTTTTCGGCGATGCCAAGTATCTCGCGGCAGCCAAGAAGTACAGTCACCAGACCATGATTAATGGTATGCAGACCCTCAACACCACTTTCCTGGATAATAAGCACGCCAATACACAGGTGCCCAAATACATCGGTTTTGAACGTATCCATGAGGATGATGCCACTACCGCTGCCTTTGCCACTGCAGCCAATAACTTCTGGACAGATGTGGCACAGAACCGTACCGTATGTATAGGCGGTAACAGCGTGTCGGAACACTTCCTCTCTGCCACCAACGGCAACCGCTACATCGACAATCTCGACGGTCCCGAAAGCTGCAACTCCAACAATATGCTCAAACTCAGTGAGATGCTCGGCGACGAGACACATGATGCCAAGTATGCCGACTTCTATGAGTACACCATGCTCAATCATATCCTCTCCACGCAAGACCCCGTTACAGGCGGATATGTCTATTTCACATCACTGCGCCCCCAGAGTTACCGCATCTATTCGCAGGTGAACCAGGGCATGTGGTGCTGCGTGGGTACAGGTATGGAGAACCATAGCAAGTACGGTCACTTCATCTATACCCATGATGCTGATTCTGTGCTGTATGTGAACCTCTTCACAGCCAGCAAACTCGCTGATGCCCAGTTCGCGCTTACCCAGCAGACCGCATATCCTTACGAGCAGCAGAGCAAGATTACCGTAGATAAAGCCGGCACCTATACCATCGCCGTCCGCCATCCGTGGTGGACCACAGCCGATTATGCAGTGAGCATCAACGGGGAGAAGCAGCAGATTTCTGCCGTTAAGGGCAAGTCCTCCTATGTCAAGTTGAAGAGAACCTGGGCAGCAGGCGATGTCATCACCGTGAGCGTACCCATGGAGATGCGATATGCTGCCTGTCCCAACTATACCGATTATGTAGCCTTCGAGTACGGTCCGGTACTCCTTGGCGCACAGACCTCTGCCATCAACACAGCCGATGCAGACACCACAGGACTCAAAGTGGAGACCCTCCAGAATGAATATGCAGGCGCAGGACGCATGGACCATGCTCCCGGTAGTATGGCAACAAGTAAGGGACTTACCACCGCACCGTTGCTGATAGGTACCCGTGCGGATGTGCTGAGCAGAATCAAGGCGACCGACCTGAGCAGACTCCGCTTCACGATAGATGCAGGCAGGACCGATGCCGCTGATTATAAATGGAGTACCCTCTCTCTGCGCCCCTTCTATGATATCCATCATGCACGATATATGTGCTATTGGTATCAGCAGACGGCAGACAACTATGCCAAGAGTGATATGGCAGCAGCCGAACTGGCCAAGAAGAAATTGGATGAGCGCACGCTCGATTTCGTGGCTACAGGCGAACAGCAGAGTGAGGCAGGTCATGAGTACAGCTACAGTGCAGAGTCATCCACAGGTAGTTATCAGGATGAGACCTATCGTGATGCCAAAGCCAACGGATTTATCCAGTATTCCCTGTTTAATGCCAAGGGCATCAAAGACAGTCTCGCCGTACTCTGTCGCTTCACCACAGCCGATGCAGGCAGAATGGCCACTCTCACTGTGGATGGCGTGAAGATAGCCGATATCACCGTACCTAAGACGATGAAGGGCGCAGTGAATGGATTCTATAATGTGGAGTATGCCATTCCCGCATCATTGGCAGTGGATGCAGACGGCAACGCGAAGAGCAAGTTCGTGGTACGTCTCACAGCCTCTTCCACCACACTATGTCCCGGTCTGTATTACCTCCGTCTCATGCGCAGTTACACAGGCAAGAGCTATCATTTCGTAGCCACGGATTGGACCACGGGAGATACGGGTAGACTCAGTGCTTCCAACATCACTTATGATGCCAACAACGGGATGACCGTGAAGCAGACAGGTTTCAACAATGTATGCCTGATGCTCAACTACAACAACACAGACTATACCATCACACCGTCACAGAAATACCTCATGGTGATGGGGCAGAACTTGAGTCTCTCAAGCGGTGCCTCTTATCTGTGGTGGCTCAACGGCAGCAACAAGGGTTCCCAAGTGGCACCCTCTGTTGCCAAGACCGTGACGGTGGATGGCAATGACTATCAGGTCATTGCGTGGGATATGACCAAGAGCGGCATCAATGCCAACATATCCACTACAGCCGAAACGAATATCTGTACAGGTCAGACTATCTTCGGTCTCACCTCTACCACAGGCACCACCTATATCCGCAATATCAGTTTCGTGGCAGATATAGACGAAGCTACCGCCATCAGTTCGCTTCATTCTGCAGCGACAACTCATGGCGGCAGTTATTATACATTGGGTGGCATGAAAGTAAAGTCACCCGTTCACGGCATTTATATCCAGGACGGACGTAAGACGGTGAAATGACGAAGAACGATCATCTAACCAGAAGAACCATTCAAGTCGAAAAAGACAATACATTACGACAGAGATAATGATACAATACGACGAAAAAAACAATAAGAAATCCATTCAGAAACAAAGAAGCGCATACTTACCTTTCAGTGCAAATAACTGTGGTAAGGATGCGCTTTCCTTTTATGTCTGTTTAGTTTTATCGTCTGTTCATAATCTTGCTGTTGCTGATTATCAGACCTTTGTAAATACTTCCCACTCGTTGTCCTGCCATGTTGTAGGCAGGGCTGTCACAGCGGTCAGCAGTTTGTATGCCGCAGTCAGTTACATTTTCTATCCCGCTAGTGATGTTTTTTACATAGTCAGGCAAAAAATAACTCAGATGAGGAGGTTGGTTATAGCTCGACTGCTGCCAGATAGTAGCCATACGATACTGATGGTCCTGCATCAGCGTGGGGACTCGGTAACTCGTTGCGTAAGGCGTGGAAAAAATCCACAGTTCATTGAAGTCCTTGCCGTTATAGTATATTTGTTCTTCGCGCCAGTCACCGAAGATGTCCGCCTGTAGGCAGGGCGTATATTTGATGACGTTTGTTCCTGCACCGTATTTGGAAGGCATGTCCACCAGCGTAGTGAGATTATTGTTTCTCCCCGCATATTTCGTGATGGCACCCCGCTCCGTGAGTTCCTCATAGAGGTCACCGTCCCAGTAGGTACGGAAGTTTTCCTGTGGCCGCTTGGTGGATATCACGTTGTCCTGCCAGTCATACACATAGTCAGAAGCCCAGAATTCAGCCCCTCTTGACTGTTCGTCTATGTCAGCACACATGCCCCTGCCCACATCTTTACCGGCAAAATGTCCGGCCAGATGCTTACCTGTCAGGGCCTCGTGCATCTCCTCGCCATATATGGCATTGGTGGATTCATGCACCATCATTACCTCCAGACCGTCCAGGTCAGGTACGAAGTCGCCCACGTGCAGCGCATCGCCATGTCCCAGCCCCGTGCGATACATCGTAGTGCCGTCATCATCCACCACAGCCGCACCGAAGATAATCTCATCGCGCAGATCACCGTCCACGTCAGCCACCTGGATAGAGTGGGCACCTTCCCCGTAGATACCTTCGCCGCCTACTTCGCTGCTGTGTAGCCATCGGGTAGTGAGTGTCTTGCCGTCGAAGTCCACAGCCCAGAGATAGGCAGCCGTGTAATAACCGCGGTTGAATATGATGCTGGGATGCTGTCCGTCCAGGAAAGCCACGCACGAGTTGTAGCGCTCACTGCGGTTGCCGTAGCTGTCTCCCCAGCCGCCCTCACTGTATTCCCTCACGGAACGACTGGGCAGATAGGCCGTGGAAGCCAGTTCCTCACCGGTGAGGCCGCTGAATACCGTCAGATATTCCGGACCGCTGATGATATGTCCGCGACTATTGATATAGATGGCCGTCGGGTCGTCAGTGCCCATGATGACATATTTTCCCTTGCCGTCCTTAGTACCCGGAGCCGTCTTGCAGCACACTTCAGCCTTACCGTCGCCGTCAAAGTCATACACCAGCAATTGGGTGTAGTGAGCACCGGCACGGATATTCTTACCCAGGTCAATGCGCCAGAGCTGTGTACCGTTCATCTTATAGGCATCTATATATACGTTGCCTGTATATCCGTCTTCTGAGTTATCCTTCCGGTTGGAAGGGTCCCATTTCATCACTACCTCATATTCCTTGTCACCGTCCACGTCAGCCACCATACAGTCACCCGGTACATAATGGAACACCGAGTCTGGCTGACAGTTAGTGGAAGGCACATTGATAGGTATTCTCCAGTATCCCTTGTCAAGTATCAGCGCTTTGGCAGTCTCCGCCGCACTGCCATCCACCAGTCTTTCCACTGTGTAACTAGCAGTAGCTGTCCCGTCTGTATCCATATAGTTGTTGGAAGTAGTGATAGGTGTCGTATTCAGTTTTATGCCGTTGCGATACACGTTGAATGCCGCGTCCGTAGGGTCAGTCACGAGTTGTCTCCAACTCACCAGCCAGTTGCTTCCCGTACCCGTATAAGTGGCGATGGCACCTCTGTCCAGTGCTTCAGGATGATTCACGTATGGTCTGCCCTTGTAAGGCATTACGAGCGGCACGGTGATATCAGCAGAAGCAATATCAGAGTTCATATATCCGTCTTTCACGGCGAAGGCCCTCACGGTGCAGGTATGACTGACGGCAAAGGAACCCGTATAGAGTCGTGCAGACCCTTCAGGACTGCCACCGCCCATCGTGGTGTAATAGATGTTGCTGCCTTCCATGCTGCATGAGATACTCACGTTTGTACCGTCGATGCTGATTACAGGTGTAGCCACTGGTTCTGCATGGGCAGGAGCGGCGAGTACCGTGATACGGTTGAAAATCACGCCACCGCTGTTTTTGAAACTGATGTCACTGTCTGATAGCACATCGAAGGAGAAGTCTTTAAATGTTGCGCCTGTGTAATAGTCACTTCCGATACTTCCGCTGAGGTTCTCCGCAGAAACTATGCCGTTGGCGTTCTTAGACGATGAGCGCAGATGGAGAATCACCTTCTGTCCCTTCTTCATGTTGCGCAGAGTGACGCTCACGTTGCTCTGAATCTGTACGCCGTTGCTCGTGCCGTTGTTATGGCAGAGCAACAGATTGCCGGCGGTGACCCCTTTGGCTATGTAGATGCCGTCCATTTCCGGTATAGTCGCACCGTTGGCCTTGAGTAGTTCCCCGTCTGTAGTCACATTGTTGATAAAGCGAATCAGCTTGCCGCTTTTCATGCCTGGCGACCAGTTTTGCGTGTCGGCAGTCAGGTTGTTCACTGTTTCTGTGCTGTAGGCAGAGATGTCCCATACCTTCACCGTGTCGGTCTGAGTCTGTGCCGATGAGCACACAGAGAGGAGCGTGGCAAAAGTCACGCAAGTGATTTTGATACTTTTCAGTTGCATAAGCAGTTTGTTGTTAAGGATGTTTTATTGAAATCTGAGCTCTGTCAGCGTGCAGAGCGAAGCATCTGGCGTATTAGATGAGAATGTAAGATAGAGCGCATGTTTGCCTTTTATCTTCGACAGTTGGGATAGGTGCGCGCTTAGTTCCGTACTTGTCTGCGCCATATCGGCAGTCAGGGTGATGGAGCCTATTTCCCTGCCCTTGACAGCACCTTTTTGAGCCCCCTTCAGTGAAGCGAAGGGACTGTCCATCCAGATATGGATGGTACCGTTCACCCCTTGCGGAATCAGTCGCAGCGTGAGTAGGGAAAACTTGTTATTCCCAAAGTTGAAGTATTTGTATCCCACGGTGCTGCCGTTCGTATTGTTCACCACGTTGCAAGCCTCCGTGTTGTCTATGTACGAGCCGGAGAATATGTTATTGGGCCATTTGTGGATGGCAGGTCTGGGTCCCGTGTAATAGCAGGCGATACCCGCAGCGTGCCATTCTGATGGATTCAGGCCATTTGTTTCGAATCCCTCCGAAGTGTATTCGCCTTCAGAAATTTCCACTTTACCGTCTTCCCCCTCCGTCACATTTACGTTGATAGGCGCTACCATTGCCTGTCGGGCATATTCATCCGTACCAGTCTGCCGATGATAGAACACATACCATTGCCCGTTGATTTCCGCGATGCTGCCATGCGTATTACCGTCGGGTGTAGCCGTAGGAATCACGTTGCCCTGCGCATCCCTTCCGCGTGCTCTGCCGTCGATGATGGTGCCCCCGAAAGTCCAGGGACCGAGCGGATGATTGCTGTATGCATAAGCCAGCGTATAGTTGGATTGCGGCAGTCCCAGGTCGCCGTTGCGCGTGAGTCTACTGTAGATAAACACATATTTATCCTTGATTTTGCGGATGGATGAAGCTTCATAAAATCTGAACGGTCCTTCCTGATCCAATCCCGATACCATATCCTTCACGATCTGCGTACCCGGTTTGAGTGTTGCCATCGTGTTTGGGTCCAGTTCCGCCCCGTTGCTGTGTCCGAATCCCCAATATCCATACACTCTTCCGTCGTCATCCACGAATACGGCAGGGTCGAAGGTGAGCACTCCGTCCGTCTTTTTGGGATCAGTCTTACTCCAGTTGCACACCTTGAAGGGACCGTCAGGCCTGTCGCTTTTCGCCACCATGCCATTGCGTCCGCCCCCCTGGTTGTTAGGGTAGAGGTAGTACGTATTTCTGCCGTCCTTGCCCTTCACCACAGCGATGTCCGGTGCATAGAGCACATCCGCCTGTCCGTCGGGGTTCACCGGTCTGCCCTCAGCATCGTAAGGCACGTAGAGCGACACCCCGTCATAGCGCCAGTGGTTCAGGTCGTTCACATCCGCAGACCACACCACCTGGTCCCTGCCACAGTATCCTGTTCGCATCACGTCATGTGAGCCATAGATATACACACGGAAATGTCCGGGATTGTCAGGGTCTTCAAACACATACGGTTCCCCGTCGGGCACATGTTCCCAGAGTGGCAGATAAGGATTGGCGGCATGCAAACTTATTGCAGTCGTACAGACACAGGCCAGAAGCCATTTGCGCAGATACATATTCTTCATCAGATTATATTGATTTTAGTTTATTCGTAATTGGATTAGATAGTAAAACTATGGCGCAAAGATATAATAAGAAAATGAGATATGCAAGTTTTTGGAATTTTATTTGATAAGACGACTGTTAATGTCGATAACTACGGTTGCTACTTACGATAAATAAAAAATTATTTATCGTCCAGACGGGTGCTACTTATATGAGTTATGATAGAAAAGCACAGAAATAAAAGTTTTCCAATTCATGTTTCACACGTAAGTGTCTGATAGCTATTCTAGTTACGGTGAAACATAAATGTGACTACAAATGACGAAATAGGAATCTTCCATTTGTGAAAGGTGAAAGATATCCTGTGAAAGGTGAAAGGTATCTTTCACCATATTTCCTAGGTTTTATCAGTGTTTGCGGAAGAATATGAAAGAGTGGAACTATATTTTATCATTTCTATAATACACACAAAAGCCGCACTCATTTGAGCGCGGCTCTGTCATTTCACGAACTTCACAGTTGGTAATGACTAATTTTTAATTTTACTTTTTTTATTAAAATACTAACATATCTCCCTTCGCTTAGGAAGAACGATTGCAAAATTACACAATTAATTGGAACTGTGCAAATTTTCAGTGTGTTTTTATTTTTTCTTTTCCCTTGCTCCAAAATAGCTGGGATATCTATTATCTGGATAGATGATAATACGCTCCAAAACGATTTCAGGGTCTATCATGATGAGTTGGAGTGTGTGACTACCTTTGCTGCTGATACTGAATGTAGTGTCCAGCCAGCGGAGATTGTCGAATATCTCGTTGCGCATAGGTTGGCGATAACCACTTAGTGCCAGATGACTGGGAGCAGGGAGCGCATGGAGTACGCGCGACAGACGGAGATGGCCCGGGGTGTACTCATCGAAAGAGTCCACCAGTCCCTGGCGGGCATCCAATATGCGCATGGGGCCGTGGTCTATGCTAATACCCAGACGGAGTCCTCGCGCCGGATAGACATCCTGAGTGGGCAGAATTCCGATGGCAACGGGAAGGGCTCCTATGCTGTCGGCCTGTATATGGTATTCCAGTGTGGCGCCCCGACCTATGGTATCGCTTGGTGCCGTCACGTCATCACTGCCCATGCAGGCATCGGAACGGCCTAAGTCAGGCAGTACTGTCCATTGTGCATGCTTTCCTGCCGTATTGTGGTCGTAATGGTTGGACTGAATGGAATATTCCAGGTTGGGACAGTCTGCAGAAATGTGTATAGCAGTAGAATCAAAATTGGATGTAGCATCTCCTGACTGTATATAATATAAGGTGGGGAGTGTATTTTTGTCGGGGATGGACCATTGATGGTATCCGATGTGGTTGTCGAGCATCATGCCGTCCCATTTTCCATGAGCAATTCCCTTGTTGTATTGCAGTGTGAACAGACTGTCACGCAGAAACAGGCTTTTTGCACTGTCGGCATAGGCATTGGCTCGTATGTCGTGGCGCTGTGCGTAATAATGATTAAGCGTGGCGTAGAGATAAATGCGGGCTACTGCGGATGATGCCATGGCGGGATAATATACGAGTTGGTAAAAAGCATCGCGGGCTGGGGCGGGGATGTGACGGCTGAGCGTCTCTGTCTGCAGAGTGAGTGATTGCCAGAGGTTGAGGATACTGTCGGTCTCCTGCCCATTTTCCACACTGAAGAGGTCGGGTATCTGCGTCTCCGGTTTGCGCCACAGATTGTATTTGGGGTATTTGCAGAGAATATCGGTGACAGGGGCAGACAATTCCTGTCCGAAGATACTGGATGCCCACTGCGATACGTAGGCGCGTTCATCGCCGGGATGGATGGAATCTGGATTCCATGCATACTGCATGATGAAATCGATGGGGAGTTCCTTGGGCTTCAGGTCGCCTACGTTGACAATCCATATTCGGTCAATGCCTGACTGATAAGCCAGATGTAACTGTTCGCGAAGTTTAGGAATAGGCGACGTGTTAATCCATCGGTCGTTCCAGGGGCCACCGTTCATGTCTATATGATAATAGAGTCCCAGTCCACCTTTTCTTCGGCGTTCATCAGGCAGACCGATACGGCGGATGTAGCCCCAGTTGTTGTCGCAGGTGAGGATGGTGACATCATCGGGTACACGGAATCCTTCATCGTAATAACGCTGAACTTCGGTGAAGATAGCCCACAGTTGCGGTATATCGTCCGCTGGTCGCTGATATACCTGACTGATGATGCGGCGCTGTGACTGTATCACCTGACTGAGCGTACGCATATTTTCCACATCGTCGCCATGCCCCATGGCTACATCGCCATCCCCGCGCATACCTACGGTGATGATATTCTCATACTTGCGGTTGCGCTCCAGTCCCTGTGTGAAGAAGGTGTCCAGATGCGCTGCATTAGTGGAATAATCCCATGGACCAATCTCATTCTTGCGGATGACGTACTCTTTATGTGCGCGCATCATAGGTTCATGGTGTGAGGTGCCCATTACAATACCGTACTCATCGGCCAATTGGGGATTAAGCGGGTCGTCTTCATTAAATCGGGTTGACCACATCGCAGGCCACAGATAATTGGCTTTCAGACGAAGTAGCAATTCAAAGAGATGGGTATACATATGCGAATTGAGTCCCCCGAAGTGACGGGTGGCCCAGGTTCCGAAGGAAGGCCATTCGTCATTGATGAATATGCCGCGGTATTTCACTTTGGGTGAAGGTTGTATGGTGATACCTTGAGCAATAGAGAGCGACGATTGGTGGCATACGGGTGCATCTGCCCACCAATACCAGGGAGATACGCCTATGCGACGAGAAATTTCGTAGATGCCATAGATGGTACCACGCTTGTCGCTGCCTGCAATGACGAGCATATCGCCCACGGTCTGTATCTGATAAGATTCCCATCGTCCGCGGATACTGTCAACATGGATGAGACGTCGCGCGATGAGACCGTCGATAAGGCGGCTCCTGCCGATGGTGCCTATGATGATGGTTCGGGGGCGGATGTTGGCTGTAAGGAATAACGGCGAGGGGCTTCCGGTAACTTTGCGTACATCGTCGCTCAGGTCATGGGCGGCACGGATGACCCCTTTCCAGTCGCCAGGATCTACTGTCATGGCGGCGCGATACTGTGCACGCGCAATACAGAAATCATGACAGGATGCATAAGGGGCAAAGAAAAAAATGAGAAGAAATGTGATGATGACATGTTTCATAGAGATGAGGTGATTGCTAGTTTGTAATATGTTGTCGCTGCAAAGTTACGCATTAATTGTGTATCATACTTTCTGTCTTGTATCATAGATTTGTACTTTCGTATGCAGAAAAATGAGACGATGAGACAAATAGAAAAGTGTGTGATACAAATTTGAAACAAATATAGCGCATATACTTGTATATTTGCAGCGAAATTCCTATTGACAGGGGATTCCGACTATACAAATCGGTGAAACGTATGGCGAACCGGTATTTTTTTACCCGAAAATTCGTACCTTTGCACCGATAACCGACAGCGATTACCAATATAACTAAAAATGAGAAGATATATATTACTTACACTATGCCTGCTCACTGCCTGTGCGGAGACGTGGGCCTTCAGTGAGAAATTCTATTCGGGCGACAGACTGAGTAGCAGCGTGATTACTTGTATGTGTCAGGATAAGCATGGATATATATGGATAGGTACGGAGTATGGCCTGAATAAATTCGACGGTTATCACTTCACGGCTTATCTGAATCATGACGGGGATGAGAAATCTCTGAAATGCAACCAGATATCCAAACTGGCCTGCGACCGTGAGGGTAACCTCTGGGTGGGTACTGCCACCGGTCTGAACAGATATGACTATCATGCAGACGGATTTGTAAAGCTGCAGGATGCGCAGGGACACGTACCGAGAATCACAGATATCATCCAACTGAGAAGCGGCAGACTGCTCATAGGTACTGCCGGATATGGACTGTATGAACCACAGAAGGAGGGCAACGGACTACAGCAGGTGAAACTGGGACTGCCCGTCAAGGATGATGCTTATTACAGCAGACTCTTTGAGGACTCCAAGGGTAATATCTGGAAGGCGGGCGAGGCTAATAGCATGTTCTGTCATACACGACAGGGAAGAAACATTCCCATGCAGTCTTTCTACGGTACGGTGGACGCTATCTTCGAGTTCGCCGGACAGGTGTATGTGCTGGCTCAGCACGGACTGATGATGGCCAGGGGCAACCGACTGGTGAAGGCGGATATCCAATACGGACAGTTTGAAGGGACTGATATGTCATTCCATTCTTTCTGTAAGGATGCCCGCGGAAATGTGTATTTAGGTACGGTGGGCAGTGGACTGTATATGCTGCGCAAGGGGACCAAGCGACTGGAAAGAATGGTGCAGACGGGGGCTCCCGTGGATCTGAACACCAGTAAAATATGGGCGCTGATTGCCGACAGACAGCAGAATATATGGATAGGATGCCGACAGAAGGGACTGCTGCTGCTGAGTAACTCCAAAAATCAGTTTGTGTCCTGGTCGTTTACGCAGCAGGACATCAAACTGGGTACCTCTGTATCTTCTGCCTGTCTAGGTGACAATGGCAGGGTGTGGTGCGTGGTGCAGAACAACGGCGTGTACGGTTTTGATGCACAGGGAAATATCGTGGCACATCCGCATGCTCCAGAAGGGTGTGCCAGCATCTGCAGAGACGGTAAGGGAAACTATTGGCTCGGCACTGACCGTGGCATGTACAGGTATCAGCCCAATACGGGCGCGGCTCAGCTCGTGATGCCTTTCAATAGTGATGGTATCAACACGATGGAAGACGACGGCAGGGGACATATCTATGCATCGGTATACTCAAAAGGTATCTGCGTGTATGACGTGGCTACGGGGAAATGGACCAATTATAACTTCTATATGAAGAAGAGTCCCAAGGGATGTCTGTGCAACAACTGGGTGCAGGCTATACATGCTGCCCGCAACGGAATGGTCTGGATTGCCACTTCATCGGGCTTAGACTGCCTGAATCCTGCAACAGGGAAATTCACGAAACTCAAGTGGGAGAACGGACAGAATGACCTCTGGTGCTCCTGCATCGGTGAACTGCGCAACGGAACTATACTGGTGGGCATCAGCAAGGGCCTCTACTATTATAACCGGAAACAGAAGCTGATGATGCCTTACCCTGGTGCCGACAAGTTGAGCGACAATATGATAGCCAGCATCAACGAAGACAAGATGGGTAACATCTGGTGCAGCACTTCTATGGGTATCTGGGAATATCAGCGCAGACAGCAGCAGTGGATAGGTCATGTGACGGGTAATGGACTTACAACCAAGGAATATGTGATGAACGTGAGCATGCATGCCAAGGATGACCGTATTTACCTGGGTACCAATGACGGTATTACCAGTTTTAAACCCGAGGACATGATGCGACAGCGCTATACACAGATAGAACTGAAGTTGACTGCCTTTATTATTGACGGGCGTAATGTGAACACGGATACCCGTTCCAATGGTGATGTGGTGACGGAGTGCGGCGTGGAGACTTCTGAACACTTTACCCTATCATATCTGGACAATACTTTTACCATGGAATTTTCCACCTTCAACTATGCTAATCCTGACAATGTGACCTACGCCTACCGGATGAACGGAAGCAATTGGACCTCACAGCAGGACGGCGACAATGTCATCGCCTTCCACCATGTACAGCCCGGACTCTACCACATCGACGTGAAGGCACTGGTGAACGGTAGATGGACGGACGTGAAGTCATTCACGGTGCTTGTGAAGGCACCCTGGTATAAGAGCCCTTACGCGTACATATTATATATGATACTCGCCATCAGTGGTGCGGGTTATTTCTTCTTTACCTACAGCAAAAAGAAGGCAGAACAGTTGGACGAGGAGAAGATGAAATTCCTGATCAATGCTACACACGACATTCGTTCACCACTGACGCTGATTATGAGTCCGCTGGACAAACTGAAGACGAGACTGAATAATGCCAAGCCCGGTGATACCATGGATCTGTGCAGAAATGACAGCTTGCGTGACGTGGAAACCATTGAAAATAATGCCAACCGCATACTCAACCTGGTGAACCAGATACTGGACGTGAGAAAGATAGACAAGCAGCAGATGCATTTGCACTGTCAGCCTACCGAGATGGTGGATTTTATCAGTGGCATCTGCAAGATGTATGAATATGCGGCAGGCGACAGACACATCGCCCTAGAGTTTGTGCATCCTACAGTGGACAAACTGGAAGTGTGGATAGACCGTACCCATTTTGATAAGGTCATCAACAATTTGCTGAGCAATGCCTTCAAATATTCTTTCGACGAGGGACACATCACCGTGCGACTGAATACCACGACAGATGCGAAGAATCCGCAGCGGGAGTATGCACAGATTGCGGTGACGGATGACGGCATCGGGCTGGGCAACGATGTGAGCAAACATATCTTTGACAGATTCTATCAGGGCGGCAACTCGCGGGCAATGCACATCAAGGGTACGGGCATCGGTCTGAACCTCTGCAAGATGATTGTGGACCTGCATCACGGTACGATAGAGGCCGACCATAATCTGGCAGGAAAGGGCAGCGTGTTCAGAGTGCTGCTGCCGTTGGGTAATGCCCACCTGAGAACGGAAGAGATGAACATCGTTCCTGTCGTGAAGGCTGCCCCGAAACCGATAGCCAGAAGCAGCTTCCATGTACTTATCGTGGATGATGACGCGGAGATACGACAGTACGTGAGCAACGAACTGGGACAATACTTCCACTTCGGACAGGCTGCCAACGGCAAGGAGGGCATGCATGAACTGCTTACCAACCATTATGACTGCGTGGTGAGTGACGTGATGATGCCGGAAATGGACGGATTCACACTGTTGCGCCTTATCAAGACCAATGCCAACATCAGTGACACGCCGGTGATCATGCTGACCTCCAAGAGTGATGTAGCCAACCGTTTGGAAGGTTTGGGCAGAGGCGCGGATGCCTATCTCTCCAAACCATTTAATATGGAGGAATTGCACATCAACATCAGCAATGTAATCAGCAATGTGCAGCGATTGAGAGGTAAGTTTAGCGGTGCCCAACAGGGTAACGAGAAAATCAATACCATAGAGGCCAAAGGCAATGACGACCAACTGATGGAGCGCGTGGTGAAAGTGATCAATGAACATCTGAGCGACAGCGATTTCAACGTGGACATGCTGACGGAGGAAGTGGGCATCTCACGTGCACAACTGCACAGGAAGATGAAGGAAATAACGGGTATACCGACCAGTGAATTTCTGAGGAACATCAGACTGGAACAGGCTGCGCGACTGCTCAAGGAGCAGAAAATCAATATCACGCAGATAGCCTATACTGTGGGATTCAGTAACCCGGCACATTTCTCCACGGTATTCAAGAAGCACTTCGGCGTCTCACCGAAAGAATATGTGGAGCAGAATTGCTAAATAAAGAAATGTAAAGTGTAAATGCCTCAGACTTAACGGTTTGGGGCATTCTTGTTTCCTAGTGTGAAACAAAATGGAAAGAAAGGAAAATAGGGAAAAATGCAAACGCGACAAAATCGAAACTCTATGAAACGAATGAGAAATACCGCATAAATAATTAATGATAAATTTGCCACCGTAAAAATAGTGAAAGCCAAAAGCTATTTTAGAATCACTTTTAATTAATATAAACCAAAACATGAATTTATGAAAAAAAGTCTTTTACTAACCTTGGCATTGTTTGCCGGTTCATCTGCTGCAATCTATGCACAGACGAACATCATGAAGCAGGATTTCTCTGCCGAGCAGACTGCCAGTCCTACGGACGTGGGATGGTATGAGTTTATCAACAGTCAAGAGGGTGATACCCGCGTGATACAGGATGGTGCCCTGCACTTCTACAACAGTCAGACGGTAGAAGGTTCCAGTTGGCAGCGTGCCGTGAAATTCCGCAATCTGCCGCTGAAGGAAAACACTTCCTACCGCGTGACAGTTCACTTCTGTGGTGACAACACCTACAACTTGGACGGCAAAACAGACGTGAAGAGCAAGGCTCACTTCGCACTGATGCAAGGTCAGGAGAACGGTGACGTGGCTCTGCTGGCTCCCGACAGTACTCAGCAGGGTGCCGATATCTCTTACTTCCAGAGCAAAGACAAGGGCTATGCCAAGTATACTCAGATGTTCTTCTTTGCCAGCAAGGCGCTGCAGGAGGAATATTATTCGCACCATAAAGGTACGGAAGACCAGTTGGCTGAGAAATTTTTCTTGACTTTCAATGCCTACAACCCCGGTGATTACTATCTGGATGACATTAGCGTGGACGAAGCTGCCATCGACGGTGTGTACTTCAATTATGAAGTGGTACGCGTGAACTTCGGTTATGCCACCAACGCAAAAGCACTGCTCACTGCAGCAGGTGTGAAGAAGTTGGTCTATCCCGAAGGAACAGCTACCGTGAGCGTGAACGGCAAGACTGCTACCATCATGACCACAGAACTCCGTGAGGATGGTTATCTATACATTTTCTTGGATCCGGATGTCGCAGGCAATTATCCTGAGTCTGCTGATGCCAAGGTGCTGGTAAGCTTCAAGAATCCTACTGATACCAAATATCAGTTGCTCTATACAGGTAAGGCTTATCCCGGTTGTATGGAAGGCAAAAATGCCGTGGCTGACTTCACTGATCAGACAGGTAGCATGGATGAGGGCATCACAGATGCTATATCCTCTATCTATGATACACCTACACTGGTGACCGCTGACCCTGAAGACGGTTCCTTCAATCTCGTAGGTACACAGCGCGACGTAAAACTTACCTTTAATAAAGAGGTAGACTGCGCCAAGGTGACTGCAACCATGGACGGTGCTGCCATGACTGTGACTCCAGCTGATGGTTACTCTAAGGTTATTACCGTGTCAGCTGCTGCTGACATCGCCAATGGTGAGCATTCTGTGGCAGTGACTCATATCTACCCACAGCGCTCTTATACTGCTGACGACTTCACCAAGGTGAATCTGACCCTGAATTACGGAAAGGTTTCCACCGATCCTACTGATACGACCCGTATCGTCATGAAGGACAGTATCCAGGAAATCATCAAAGCCAAAGGTGAAGGTACCGTTCCTTATGGATGGGAGATTACCAATGCTGCTACAGTAGTGGCTCAGGGTACAAACCCAGGTTCTGGTCCTCGTACATTCAAGTTTGCTGACGGTGGTGACATGGTAAATACTTTCTATTTCCGTACTTCAGCTGCCAATGATGGCGGTCACGTGACTTATGGTAAGACAGCCGGCTATCTGTTGACTCTGGAAGCCGGCAAGAAGTATCGCATCTCTTACAACTTAGCTGCCTGGAAGGGTACTCCTTATGCTAAGTTCCAGTTGACTGCTCCAGACGGAACTGACTTGGTAAGCAGAATAGATGCTGCCGTGCCTAACATGAGTGGTGCTAAGAATGCCATTAACGGTTCTACAGCCATTGAAATCAATGTGAAACCTACTGTGGCAGGTAACTATACCATGACATGGACTCCATGTGCTGACGCAACAGGTGCAGGTGGTGCTTGGCTGGAAGAGATACTGGGCAATGTGAAGGTGACTTACGTGCCGAATGCTGCAGGTGTCATCGAGACCAATCTGCTGAAGGATGCTCTGGCTACTGCCAAGACTATACTCGCAGCCAATACTGATGCACGCTATGCAGGTATTGACTTCGACAATCTGAATGCGAAGATTCAGGCTTACGATGGCAAGAGCTATACCGCTCCATCTGCCTATAAGAATGCTGCCGCTGAACTGAAGGCTGCCGGTGATGCAATGAAGAACCACCGTCAACTCTGTGATACTTATGATCCTCTCTTTGCAAGTGCTACCAAGGCTTATGATGCACTGACTGGCAAGAAGTATGCCAACTATCCTTCTTATGCCCTCTTGAAGGCTGTGATGGACAAGTATCAAGGCAAGGTGCTGACAGACAACACCGAACTGACTGCTGCTATCGCAGAATACAATAAGTATATCAGCTATGCAAATAATACACCTGGAATCGTGACTGCACTCACAGACCGTATCAACAGCGGTGCTGCTGCTGCCAAGAAACTCGGTGTGGACAAGGCTGACCTCTATACTGCTGTGGACAATGCACTCTCTGATGATGACAACGTGGCTCAGATGGTACGGCAGAACGTGATGCTTGCACTCTACAAGAATATAGCTGATAAGGGTGACAAATACCTCTTCCGTGAGCAGGTGGATACTACTACACTCGTGAACTTCACTGACTCTCTGAATCTCTCCGTATTTATGAAGAATCCTGAACTCTATATCACCACTACTGATTCTCACAAGATGGGCGACGGTACCTGTCCAGGATGGACTATCAAACTGGGTGACGGTTACGATGCTGCCTACACTACTGGTTGGAGCTGGACGATGTCTGAAAGCAATCCTGTGGCTAATGCAATGGTAGGCAACTGGGCTAAGACATTCGATATGAGTCAGGAAATCACTGGTCTGCCAGTTGGCGTCTATGATGTAGCATTCGGTTTTGGTGAACGTAATTCTGACGGTACGCTGAGCAAGGCTTATGCCATGACTACGGAAAAGAGTGACAGTGTCTTGAATAAAGTAATCGGTCAGACTTTCCCAACAGATAATCTCTTTATCAAAAATGTGACTGTGAAGGACGGTAAACTGAAGGTAGGTGTCCTGACCAATACAGGGTCACACGTATTCTTCAATGATGTTCACCTCTTCATGGTGGCTCCAGCTGATGGATTCGACTATGCAGCAGCTGTCAAGGAACTCGCTACAGGTATCAATACAGTGGCAACGAAGAGCAATGCAGCCGTGATACGTACTGAGTACTTCGATGCAGTCGGTCGCAGATGCGTGGCTCCTGCCAAGGGACTGAGTATACAGAGACAGACACTGAGCGATGGTTCTACCCGCGTAGTGAAGGTGATGAACAAATAATGAATTGCAATAAACCAGTATACAGTTTGTTTTAAATTTAATATAGTTCTCGTTGTGGGGGGGATGATATCAAATGATATCGTCCCCCCTTTTATTGTTTACACCCGGTACCCATTCTGTAGCTGGCTGTACGCTTAAATAAAAAATTCCCTTTGGTGGTATGCCAAAGGGATTTTCTATGATAAATAGAAGTCTGAATTTACTTGGAATCGGCAAACTGTCCGAAATAGGTGAGACAGACTTTGCGCCATTCCTGTGCATCTTTCAGTTGAGTCTGCAGGAGCGTGCTTACTTGCTGCCATCGTTCTGCATCCACGTAAGGGCGCATCTGCTGCCAGGTATGCTGATAACCTTCCACAGCCTTTACACCTTCATCATAATGGCGTTGGAGAGACTCCCATACGGTAATGCCCTCGTGCGTACGATAAGTCCAAGGTACGCGATGGAACCACAGCAGGTAGGCATCGGGACAACTGTCCAGACGGTCATACAGGCTGCGATATGGTTCTGCGTACTGGCTCACGGCATTGGTGCCGTGGGAACTGCGGTCGAAACCGATGCTGTCTTTATTGGCATTATGATAATAGACGGGGCACCATTCACGGGGATATCCTGCTCGATAACCACCGGGGTCAGGACCTAAGTGATGGTCGAAGCGGAAGATATGATGAAGTCCGATGGGCATCATATAATTGACGCAGTCTTCCCGGCTACCGTCCATTAACTTGGCCATAGTATCCACGAAGGCGGGCTGTTCAGTAAAAGTGAGACGGAGCCATTCCCGTGCAATACTGTCGGCGGAGAGCGATGGATTCCAGGCCAGTCTACCGAAGGCATACCAGTTGGCCTGTGAGAATGGATGACCGCACCAGTTGGAATCCCTGCCGATGTTGGCTACTCCCGCAATGCCGTTGAGACGATCTGGACTGACGAAACGGAAGAACTCTTTCCACATAGGTGCCAGATATACCAGTTGACGGCTCTGTCCTGTGTACTCCTGTGTAATCTGGAGTTCCACCATCTGGGGTGTGTGATGCAGCTGGTCGAAGATAGGCGCGTAAGGTTCGCGTGGCTGGAAGTCGAGCGGTCCATTCTTGGACTGCAGCGTCACATTGTCGGCAAACTGTCCGTCGAGCGGTTTAAACTCGCTCACGGCCTGCATCACACGGTCTTCATTCTTGTGATTAGCACCATAGACGAACGAACGCCAGATAACGATGCCCCCATAAGGTTTGAGTGCACGTGCGAGCATGTTGGCACCCTCTGCGTGCGTACGGTGATAATCAGCAGGCCCCGGTTGCTTCTCAGAATTGGCTTTGACCAGGAAACCGCCGAAATCAGGTATCAACTGATAGATTTCTGCGGCCTTCTTGTTCCACCAGTCTTGTACCTGCGGGTCGAGCGGATCGGCAGTATGCAGTTGATGCAGTCCCTTGGGACTACCGAAGTTGGCAGAGAGATACACTCTTATGCCGTAAGGACGGAGCCAACTGGCTATCTGGGCCACTTCCTTCAGATACTTATGAGTGAGAATCTTAGGTGAGGCATTCACATTGTTCAGTACTGTGCCGTTAATACCGATACTGGCATTTGCCTCGGCATACTGACAGATGAGTGTGGAATCGAGATGGAACCAATGGAAGATGCTCTTGCCCGCATATCCGCGTTCGATGCTTCCATTGAGATTGTCCCAATGATTGAGCATACGGAGTGCGAACTGCGGATGACTCTCGTGTGCCACATTGCCTGAACGCAGCAGTTCGTAGCGTCCATAGAGCAGACCGATGGGGCGACGGGCAGTGATGAGCGTACTGTCACCGACAGGTGTGATGCGGAAACCGTCATCATCCGGCATGTTAGTATCAATCCTGGTTATAACCTTGTCTTGTCCTGTAGTGGCTGAAAAATGAGAAAGCCAGAGACGATGACCATTATCAGCAGATACGGTTATCGGACTGGCTATCAATAGGCTACAGAGCAAAGGCACAATTTTGATGTGCATAAGCTTGGTTTGTTTTATTCTATTCTATTTTTTATTCAGTCGGATTGTTGACTACTGGCAGGATACTTCCGTCCTCTCCATAGAAGAGGCGCTGAACCTTGAGACTGCGTAACCAAGTAGTGTCCTTAGAAGGTACACAGTCATGATAGAACAGATACCACTTTCCGCGGAACTCAGCGATGGAGTGGTGAGTGGTCCATCCTACTACAGGTTGCAGAATGACACCACCGAAGGTGAACGGTCCGTAAGGATTGTCGCCTGTGGCATAGCAGAGCAGATGAGTATCTCCCGTAGAATAAGAGAAATAGTATTTACCCTCGTACTTGTGCATCCAGGATGCTTCGAAGAAGCGGTGAGGGTCATTGGCCTTGAGCGGCTGTCCCTCCTTATCGAGGATAACCACTGGACGTGGTGCCTCTGCAAACTGCAATAAATCGTCTGTAAGACGACAAACTCTACTTGGTAGTGCATCTACATCACCCTCAGGTAGTACGGCGCTTTCCAGGGCTTTATTGTCGCGGTAGCGCTGAAGCTGTCCGCCCCACAGTCCACCGAAATAGACATACACGGCACCATCCTCATCCGTAAAGGTGCAGGGGTCGATGCTGTAAGAGCCGCGGATAGGGTCAGGCAGTGCATGGAAAGGACCTTCAGGACGGTCGGCGATGGCTACGCCGAGATGGAATACATCATTCTTGTCCTTGGCACTGAAGATGAGGTGGTATTTGCCATTCACCACACATACATCATTATCCCACATCTGGCGACTAGCCCAGGGAATGTCTTCCAACTGGAGCACGCAGCCATGGTCTGTCACTTCACCGTTTTCGATGTCGTCCAGTGAGAGTACGTGGTAATCCTTCATCTCGAAGTGACCACCATCGTCATCCTCTGCAGCACCGCTGTCCCAGTCATGAGACGGATAGATATATACACGGTCATTGAACACATGAACAGATGGGTCTGCCATATAGTCTTTTGGGAAAAGATATCTGGGTAATTTCATAATGATACTTTTATATTATACGATTATTTATACAAGTTTATTATATCCTTGATGATGGGCTTCTCTTGGAAGTTACGGTCGAAAAGGAGTGGAAAGTTGGTTCTGCCCTTGACAGGCCAGTTGTTGAGCCATGAGTCATGGTCGAATACGCCCCAAAGGGTGATGCGGGAAATCTGACTGCGATGGCGGTAATAGATTTTGAAGAAGTCCAGATAGCGCTGTTCTATCTGTTGGGCTTTATCTGCGGGCAGACCGTTAGCATAAGGATTGAGCTTCTTCTGATACTCAAAGTTCTGTTCTACGCCTGCACCGCTGAATTTCTCCGGACTGGGCAGGGCATTGAGGTCCAGTTCGGTCATCATCACCTTCACACCACAAGCGGCAAAAGAATCAATGCTGGTCTCATATTCCTTGAGATTGGGATAGTCCATACCATTGTGACTCTGCATACCTACAGCATCGATTCGACAACCTATGGACTTGAGATGGCGGATGAGTTGGCAGACGCCTGCACGTCTCTTAGGATTGGACATGGAGTAATCATTATAGTATAGTTCGGCATCAGGGTCAGCCTCATGGGCAGCCTTGAAGGCGATATCAATATATTCCGGACCTACAATTTTATAGAAAGGTGACTGACGGAACTCGCCATTATCGTCTATAGCCTCATTCACCACATCCCATCCGTGAACACGTCCGCGATAGCGACCTACTACGGTGGCGACGTGTGTCTTGATGCGCTCTATCATTTCCTCCCTGCTGGCAGGACCGTCACTGTGCGTAGCGGTGAAGAACCACTTAGGTGCCTGGGAATGCCATATCAGACAGTGTCCGATGGCAGTGAGATGATTGTCTTCCGCATATTTCATAAAGGTATCAGCCTCCTTGAACATAAATATGCCCTCAGCAGGTTGGATAACTTCCGACTTCATACAGTTTTCGGCAACTATTGAATTGAAGTGCTTGCGTATCACGTCAGTGGCACGGGAGTCGAATCCCCCGGACTGAGCTTGATTCACGGCAGTCCCGATGAGACAGTACCGCCCGATCGATTCCTTTAAACTTTGGGCCGGTACTGTCATCGAAAAAAACAATAAATTTACCAATATAACTAATTTTCTTATCATGTGTCTGTTATTATTCTTAATGCTAGTGAATGAATATTGTCGCTTATTGCTGTTCGCAGTCGTTCTTACAGAACTCTCTGCGCCGACTGGCGAGTTCCTTTTGCATATTCTCATTATACACTTTGGTGATGGGGTAGAAGAACAGGGCTACAACACCGATACCGAAGAGAATAGCAGGGATAATGGAGGATACCAGACGGATACCGTCTGTGGCTGTCTCGCTCTGTGCAGAGATATTGCCTGAAACATATCCGAAAGCAGATAGGATAAGTCCGGCAAAGGCACCGCCCAGTCCTAAACCTGCTTTGAGCGCGAATACGACACCCGAGAAACAGAAACCTGTGGCTCTGCGGTGGTTTACATATTCCACATGGTCAGCTACATCGCCTATCATGGCCCATAACAAAGGTACAGTAGGTGCATAAGCAGCACTCTTCAGAATACAGAGTGTAAACATGAGTCCCACATCATCGGGTGAAGGCAGATAAAACAATGCCGTGAAAACGGCTGTGAGCGACAGACAAGCGATGAATGTAGACTTCTTTCCATATTTATTGGCGAGAAACTGTGACAGCGTAATTACGCCGATGAACTGCACCAGGGCACCTATCATATTAAACAGGGAGAAGCCGATGCTGTAAGCGTCACTCTCGCTGTGTGCAATCAAATTGAAAGCTCCCAGAATAGTAGCGCCTATGCCCGTATGTGTATGTTGAGGGTCGGCGAGACCGATGGCATCCAGAAAGTCATAGAGAGACTTCTGGTCTACATTATACTGGAAATAGAAGTTCATGGCAGACCCCCACATCGCCAGCGTGATAAATACAAAGAGGGTGAGTACGAACATGGCACGCCAGGGAACGCTGGAGAATGTGTCGCGTACATCCTCCTTCACATTCGTCTTCTGAGTAGGCGGAGGCGTGATGCGCTCCCGTGAGGACAGAAAGGCAATGACCAGGAATACAAAGGCAATGACGGCAAACAAACCGATGGTATAAAGCCAGCCCTGTTGCAAATCACCTTTGGCTCCACCGAATTTGTTGACGAGCGGAAGGGTGAGACCCTGTACCACAAACTGAGCAATCGTGGAACCGATGAAACGGATGGACGTGATGCTGGTGCGCTCCTTGATGTCGCCCGTCATCACACCGCCTAAAGAAGAATAAGGTGTGTTGTTGAACGAATACATCGTCATCAGCAGGATATATGATACGGTGGCGTAGGTGGCAACCATAGCCTTGTCTGTAATGCCGGGATTATAAAATGCCAACACATAAAATACGGAGAACGGCAGGGCGGTCCATAACACCCACGGACGATATTTGCCCCATCGGGTGTGCGTGCGGTCGGAGATAATGCCTACAGCAGGGTCGACGAATGCATCGACAATACGTGCTATTAATAATACGGAACCCGCGATAGCTCCATCCAGTCCGAACACGTCTGTGTAGAACTTGAGCTGGAACATCATCATCATCTGGAAGACAAGATTGGCTGAGACATCACCCAGCGAGTATCCTATCTTCTCTCCGAGAGATATTTTCTGTGTTGCTGTTTTTTCCATTTCGCTATTGGTTTATTTTTGTTTACGCTGCAAAGATAGACAATTCTGCACAAAGGGGTATTTCGGAATGTAACATATTTGTTTCTATTTGTTTCATTTCGTTTTTATGAGCCAAATTTATAAGTCTTATCAACGGTTTTTCATTACTTTTGCGAAGAAATTAATAAAAAACTGAAGTATGAAACGAATTTTTCTTTTGATTTCCATCTGTCTCTTTTTAGGGCAGTCTTCGGGTTTTGCCAGCGTAAAAATGCCAGCTCTGTTCAGAAATGGCATGGTGATGCAGCGCGGAAAACCGATTCCCGTATGGGGCACTGCCAGTTCTGGTGAGAAGATAACACTCCTATTTAATAATAAAAGGTATACTGCTATCGCACAGACTGATGGTAACTGGAAAATCGTGCTGCCCGTGATGAGAACTGGCGGTCCTTATACTATGCAGGTGAACGATATTCGTATCGATGATATTCTGATTGGAGACGTGTGGCTCTGTTCCGGACAGTCGAATATGGATGTTACGGTGGAGAGAGTTTATCCGCAGTACCCCCATGAAATAGATGCCGACAGCAATGACCGGATAAGGATGTTCCGGGTGCAGACTGTGCCCAATACGCATCAGCCTCAAGCGGATGTGACTGCCTATGGATGGAAGACGCTCAATAAGCAGAACGCTTGGAAATTTTCTGCCATCGGTTATTTTCTCGCCAAACGGATGTTCCAGACAACTGGTGTGCCTCAGGGTATCATCGTGAACAGTCAGGGCGGTACTCCGATAGAGGCATGGATAAGTGCTGATTCACTGCAGAAATACTATCCGCAGGATTATCGTACCACGCAACTCTATCAGAATGATGATATGGTAGCACATCTACAGGCTGCTGCTAACAGTGCTAACAACAGATGGACTGAACTGCTGGACAGTTATGACCCTGGTGTGAAGTATCACTGGACAGACAGAACGACGGACGACTCACAATGGCGCCAGGTGAACCAGTACGGTCCATTGGTGAACGACAGACAGTTGACTGGCAGTCTGTGGCTCCGTCAGCATATCGAGATAGATGCCCGTCATGCCGGAAAACCCTGCAGACTGCTGCTGGGTACACTCTATGACCAGGATTATACTTACGTAAACGGACAGGAAGTGGGGAACACCTCCTACCAATATCCGCCACGCAGATATGATATCCCTGCCGGATTGCTGCAACAGGGTGACAATGCACTGACCATCAGATTCGTGAACAGGCAGGGCGTACCCCATTTCATCAAGGAGAAACCCTATATGCTCATCTTCGGTGAAGGTGATACTATCCGTCTGGATGAACAGTGGAGGGTACATGAGGGTGCCCGAATGCCGGCATGCCCCGGTGGTGGCGTATCGCTGCAGAACCTTCCCTCTACCTTATATAATGGAATGCTGTATCCGCTGCATCCATATGCCGTGAATGGTGTGGTGTGGTATCAGGGAGAGTCGAACACGGGCGCTCCTGCTGATTATGCCGATAAACTGAAGTTGATGATGGCTAACTGGCGCCAGCTCTGGAAGGAAGGTGGTGATGCAGAACTGCCATTCGTCATTGTGCAGTTGGCTAACTATATGGAGCCTTCTGCCAAGCCCCAGAATACGGGATGGTCGCAGATACGCGAGGCACAGCGCACTGTGGCAGATCAGGATAAACGTGCAGCACTGGCTGTGACGATAGATTTGGGCGAAAAGGTGGATATTCACCCGCTGCGTAAAAAAGAGGTGGCAGAACGTATCGCACTCGATATGGACAAACTGATATGGAATAAACGGGTACAGTTATCTCCCGTCGTCATCAGCGCGACGGTGATGGACAACGGTGCTGCTGTTCAGAGCGATAATGCTGCAGCTGTGGTAGTTACATTTGACCGCACACTACAGTCTGGCACTCTCCATGAGTTTGAGTTAGCTGGTGCTGACGGTATATATCACCAAGCTGTTGCTACGGCTACAGGTAACAAGGTGACAGTGACGGCACAGAAGGTGAAGCAGCCAAAATCCATCAGATATGCCTGGAAAAACAATCCCGACAAGGCAGACTGCAAAGCAACCGACGGATTGCCAGCTTCCCCATTTGAAAGAAAACTATAGATAACAGAATAATCTATCACTATAAAATAAAAATATGAAAGCAAAACAATTATTTATGTCGGTAGCCCTGCTCTCTTCAGTAGGGACGCTCACGGCTCAGAATGCGCAATTTTCATCATTCAGCTATTCAGGCAACGATGAACGATTCTGTCAGTCTTACGATGCGGCCAAACAATATCTCAACCCGATATTGGCTGGTTTCGCTCCAGACCCATCTATCTGTCGCAAGGGCGATACTTACTATCTGGTAAATTCATCGTTCTCCTTCTTTCCTGGAGTACCTCTTTACACCAGTAAAGACCTGGTACACTGGACACAGCAGAGCTTTGTGCTCGACAGGGCATCACAGTTACCTCTGAACCATCAGAATGTGTCAGGCGGTATCTTTGCACCTGCCATCACTTATAATCCCAAGAATAAGACTTTTTATATGATAACCACCAATGTAGGTAAGGGTAATTTTTATGTAAAGTCACAGGACCCTGCAAAAGGATGGAGTGAACCTATCTATCTGAATGATGTGGTAGGTATAGATCCTTCTTTCTTCTTTGATAAGGACGGAAAGGGATATATCGTCAATAATGATGCCCCTTCATCCACACCTAATTACAGCGGCGAGCGCTCCATCTGGATTCATGAGTTTGATGTGAAGGGTGACAGCGTGAAGAAAGAAAAGAAGGAAATACTGCGCGGTGGTACCCATGTGCAGAAGAACCCTATCTGGATAGAGGGACCGCACTTGTTCCGTGTGGGCCAGTATTATTATCTGATGTGTGCCGAAGGTGGTACCTGTGACTGGCACAGCGAGGTGATCCTCCGCGCCAAAAATCCTTATGGACCTTGGGAAGAATACAGCGGCAATCCTATCTTGACTCAACGTACCGGACTGGATCCTAACCGTAAGGATATTGTGACAAGTGCAGGTCATGCAGATATTGTACAGACGCAGAACGGTGAGTGGTGGGCTGTGTTCTTGGCTTGCCGTCCTTATGAGGCAGACTTCTATAATACGGGCCGTGATACCTATATGTTGCCTGTGACATGGAAAGACGGATGGCCTGTAATCCTGGAGAAGGGTAAAGTAGTTCCTACCGTCAATCAGGCTCCGAAACTGGCTGCTGCGCCTACCGACTTTCAGGCAACAGGCAACTTCAGTTATATGGATAGATTCGATGGAAGTACGCTGAATAAACGCTGGATGTTCCTGCGTAATCCATCACAGTTCTATTCTTTGGGCACCGAAGGACTCACCATTCGTCCTCTGGCGGTAAACATCTCGCAGAAAGAATCACCTTCTGCTGTATTCTGTCGTCAGCAGCACACCAATTTCAGTGCAGAGACCACTGTGAAATTTGCACCAACCAGCAATAAGGCCTTTGCAGGATTTGCTCTCCTACAGAATGAAAACTTCAATTTTACTTTTGGAAAGACACTGCGTGATGGTAAACCAGTAGTGGTACTCACCCGTGCAGAGAGAACGAATGCCCTGATAGCATCGGCAGCCCTGGAGAGCGATGCTCCCCTGCGACTGAAGATAGAAGGCAAAGGCCGCTATTACGACTTTTACTATGCAGAAGGCAACGGACAGTGGCAGACACTGGCACGTGGCGTGGACGCTGTGAATCTGAGCACCCATCAGAGCGGTGGCTTCATCGGAGCCTGCATCGGTCTGTATGCTACGTCAGCCAACCAGTAACTACTTATTCATCATATACATATATTACGCATCATTCATTTCATACGAGTATCAAAATCATGACACCGCAGAACTTACAGCATCAATTCATCGCCGATTATTATGCGCAGCATCAAGAGGAGATGGTGAACTACGTGGATAAACGCGTAAAGGATATCATGTTGAGCGAGGATGTAGTGCAGGAAGTGTTTTACCGTCTGCTCAGAAAAGGGCAGATGATTACTGAAGTGACACTTCCCCATCTGGTCTATGTGAGTCTCAACAACAGTATCGTGGATTATTTTCGCAAGACATCTTCTTACCTGTCGTATGCTGATTATATGCAGGAGATGCCGAGTACGGTGGATGATGTGGAAGAGCAGTGCTGCGCGCATGAACTGACTCATTGTCTGGATGAGATTCTCAGTAAATTCTCTGAGAGTCGCCAGCAGATATATCGTATGAATCTCTATGATGACTTGTCTGTGAATGATATTTCCACCAAGTTGGGCATTCGCTACAAGGCGACAGAATATCAACTCCGACTCGTGAAAAATGAAGTGCGGCAGCGGTTGGCTTCAAGAGTGGGGTGATTTATTTCTCTTTTAAATGTGAAGTGCGCCAGCAGGTAAGACCTATGGCGCACTTTTTTTGCACACTTTAACAATCATCATTCTCCTGCTTGATGATAATTGGCTACTTTTGTGACCTAAAACCATTTTTATTGCAAAGAAACTGGAACAAATAAGTGTGAAGCAAAAATGAATACAGCGAAAAAAATAACAATCGTGCTTGCTTGTGCAACTATGACTGCTCAGGCATCTGTGATTACGCAGCCGATGAAACTGTGGTATGATACGCAGGCGAAGTATTTCGAAGAGTCCCTCCCGATAGGTAATGGAAAATTAGGAGCTCTCGTGTATGGGGGGCCGGACGATAATCTGCTCTATCTGAATGATATTACGATGTGGACTGGTAAACCCGTAAATCGGGAGGAAGATTCCAGTTCCTACAGATGGATTCCAGAAATACGTAAGGCACTCTTTGCGGAAGATTATGCCAAAGCAGATTCGTTGCAATTGCACGTGCAGGGGCATAATTCTGAGTTTTATCAACCGTTAGGAATCTTGCACTTCTATGATCAAAATACGGGGGATGTCAGACATTACTATCGGGAATTGGATATCGACAGTGCTATCTGCCATGACCAGTATGAACGTGGTGGGGTGGTTTATACACGTGAGTATTTCGCTTCCAACCCCGACCAATTGATAGCTTTGAAGATTCGGGCAAACAAAGTGGGAGCCATCAACTTTGATGTGGTGCTCAGTTCGCAGCTTCCCTATCAGGTGAAAGCTGCTGCAACAGACGGTCATCATGCACAGCTCACGATGACCGGTCATGTGCTGGGAGAAGAAAGTGAGAGTATGCATTTCTGCACGATGCTGCTGATTAATACAGACGGAGAAAGTACAAGCGATGATAAGAAACTATGTATTCGGAAAGCAACGGAAGCGACCGTATATCTAGTGAACGAGACTAGTTTCAATGGATTTGACAAGCATCCTGTTCGGGAGGGTGCTCCTTATCTGGACAGGGTGACAGACCGTGCATGGCATACGCGTAATCTGGCTTATGAAGATATACGTGACAGACACATTGCTGATTATCGTAAGTATTATAGTAGGTTTACACTTGATTTGGGCGGTAAAGCGGATACAGTTCGCACCACGGAACAGCAGTTGAAGGAATATAAAGGTGATAACAGGTATCTGGAAGCGCTCTATACACAGTATGGCAGATATCTGCTGATTTCCAGTTCTCGTACACCGGGCGTACCGGCAAATCTTCAGGGATTATGGAGCCCACATCTTCGTTCACCATGGCGTGGAAACTATACAGTGAATATTAATCTCGAAGAAAACTACTGGCCTGCATTTGTGAGTAATCTAGCAGAAATGGCGCAGCCACTGGATGGATTCATTCAGGCACTGGCTGCAAACGGACATGCAACTGCACACAGTTACTATGGTGTGCAGCGCGGATGGTGCTCCAGTCATAACAGTGATATCTGGGCGATGACCAATCCTGTGGGTGAGAAGCGCGAGAGTCCGGAATGGAGCAACTGGAATATGGGTGGTGCCTGGCTCGTAACGGCATTATGGGACCGATATCTGTTCACACGGGATGAAAATTATCTCAAGACTATCGCATATCCCTTATTAAAGGGCGCTTCGGAGTTTATGATGGATTGGCTGATACCTAACCCCAAGAACGAAAAAGAACTGATTACAGCGCCTAGTACATCGCCGGAGAATGAATACAAAACATCACAGGGTTATCACGGCACAACCTGTTATGGTGGAACGGCAGATTTAGCTATCATCAGAGAATTGCTCAGTAATACCCTGCAGGCAGAAACAGTGCTGAGGAAATCTGAGGATTCGGAAATTCGGAAAGGCATGGGCACAGATGGCGCACTCTCCTCTGCGATTCCCTCTGTACTCAGTAGACTACATCCTTATACGATAGGGCACATGGGCGATATCAATGAATGGTATTACGACTGGGATGACTGGGACTTTAAGCATCGTCATCAGAGTCATCTTATCGGCCTCTATCCTGGTCATCAGATTACTGTGAAGGATACGGTACTGTCTAACGCTGCTGCAAGAAGTCTGGAGATCAAGGGTGACCAGACTACAGGGTGGAGTACAGGCTGGCGTATCAATCTGTGGGCTCGTCTGCATCGCGCAGACAAGGCTTTCCATATCTATCAGAAGTTGCTTACCTATGTATCGCCGGACAATTATCAGGGACCCGACAAAAAGCGTTCCGGTGGCACTTACCCTAATCTCTTTGATGCCCATCCACCATTCCAGATAGATGGTAACTTCGGCGGAACTGCCGGCGTCTGTGAGATGCTTGTGCAGAGTGAGGCACCCTCAGCTCTAGGGAAACCTTATGAGATAGAACTGCTACCTGCTGTTCCCGCAGCGTGGCAAACAGGAAGTGTGAGCGGAATCTGTACACGTGGAGGGTATGAAGTGAGCATGAACTGGGAGAATGGCAGGGTAGTGACAGCCTCTGTTCTGGCAAAGAAAACGGGGAAAGTCATTCTCACTTATAATGGCAAAACAGTGACGAAGAAACTGAAAGCAGGTAAAGAATATCAGATTAAGGATTGAAAGAGTCCACCTAAACGGATTCGAAAAATCAGATAGATGGTTAAGAAGTTTTAATTTTCTGCGCTTTTCTGTGCATTTTAGATAAATATTAGCTACCTTTGCAAGTCTAAAACGTACATAAAAGCGTGAAAATTAAGGAAGTATTAAGCGCCCTTGAAGGATTCGCGCCTCTGCCATTGCAGGAAGACTGGGACAATGCCGGCTTGCAAATCGGATTAACAGAGACGGAGGTTTCAGGGGCATTATTGTGTCTTGACGTCAACGAAGCCATTGTGGATGAAGCTATCCGCAAGGGCTGTAATCTGATTGTCTCACATCATCCATTGCTTTTCCGTGGACTCAAGCAGATTAGCGGTGCTAATTATGTGGAGCGTACGGTGATGCGGGCATTGGAGCATCATATTACTGTGATATCCATGCATACCAATATGGATAATGCACAAGGTGGCGTCAACTTTAAAATTGCAGAGAAACTGGGTTTGCAACATGTGCGTTTCGGTGGTGAACAGGCTACTGACCATGGTTCCTGGGTAATCGGTGAGCTGTCAGAACCAGAGGCTGCTGATGACTTCGTCATAGAAGTGAAAAAGGCCTTTGATGTGGAGTGCGCGATGTGCAATCAACTGTTGCGTCGTCCTATTCGTACTGTCGCTATCTGTGGCGGTGCCGGAGATTTCCTGTTGGATGAAGTTATCGCAGCAGGAGCAGATGCATTCATCACGGGAGAGATGCATTATCATGTGTATTTCGGGCATGAACAAGAAATACAAATTTGTGTGATAGGGCATTATCAGAGTGAACAGTTTACCAGTGAAATATTCCAGCAGATTATTCATGCACAATGTCCTGATGTAAAGACATTTATCGCAGAAACAAATACAAATGCAATTGTATATTTTTAAAATAAAATCATCTATAAATTATGGCAAAAAAAGATCCAACAGATTTGTCTGTAGAAGAGAAACTGAAAACTCTTTATCAGCTTCAGACAGCTTTATCGGCTATTGATGAGAAGCGTGCACTGAGAGGTGAATTACCACTTGAGGTTCAAGACCTGGAAGATGAAATCGAAGGTTTGACTATCCGTATCGACAAGATTAAGGCTGAGATTGCTGATTTCCAAAGTGCAGTGACTCAGAAAAAGGGTGAAATAGATCAGGCACAAGTGAGTGTGGCTCGCTATAAGGCGCAGCTGGATGAGGTTAAGAATAACCGTGAATATGATACGCTGAGCAAGGAAATAGAATTCCAGACACTGGAAATAGAACTTTGCAACAAGAAAATCCGTGAGGCAAGTACCCGTATAGAGGAGAAAAACGTAGAACTGGGTGCTGCACAGGAAACGATGGATGCCCGTAAGAATGATCTGGAACTCAAGAAAACTGAGTTGGACGAGATTATGGAAGAGACACGTGCTGAAGAGGAAAAACTGAAGATTAAGGCAAAAGACTTGGAGGCAAAGATTGAGTCACGTCTGCTTACTTCATTCAAGCGTATCCGTAAGAATGCCCGTAACGGTTTGGGTATCGTGTACGTACAGCGTGATGCTTGTGGCGGTTGCTTCAATAAGATTCCACCTCAGCGTCAGCTTGATATTAAGATGCACAAGAAGATTATCGTGTGCGAATATTGTGGTCGTATCATGATTGATCCGGAATTGGCTGGCGTGAAGATAGCTGCTCCTGGTTCTGATGATAAGAAACCGCGTAAGCGCGCTATCCGTAAGACGAAGAAGTCGGAAGAGGAAACAGAGCCGGAGGCTTAAATTTCCTATTGCAAATACGAAATGTTATTGTTATAGATTTTCGTACATAGGAATCTCTTCTAAAAATAAATATTTTTGATTATCGTAATCCATACGGCAACAATAGTGTTGCAAGCCGTTGCTTACGATGAGATAGTCCACATGCAGCAGAAGGTTATAGACAGATATCTGGTCGAATACCTTCTGCTGTAATTGTATAGTAGGGGCTTTATATTCGATAATCACCCGCGGTTCTAATACCTTATTATATAATAAGGTGTCACAGCGTAGTTTTTTCTCACCCACTTGCAGTCCCACTTCATTGGAAAGAAGTGTTTTGGGATATCCTTTTTGCTCTATCAGATAGTGTACAAAGTGTTGGCGCACCCATTCTTCAGGGGTGAGCGCTACGTATTTACGACGTAAAATGTCCCAAATAGTGGGCTTCTCAGCAGTTCCACCTAATTTAATTGGGAATGGAGGTAGGTTTAATCGATACATTTTATTATCTTTGCAGTTGCAAAGTTAATAAATTACAGTTGAATAAACAAATATGGCTGAAACAAAAGCGATAACTTTCGATACTATCATGCGTGATTTGAAGGCACGCAAGTTTGCACCTGTTTATTATCTGATGGGTGACGAATCTTATTATATCGACAAGATCAGTGATTATATAGCCGATCATGTGCTGCCTCCGGAAGAGCGTGATTTCAATCAAACCATTTTGTATGCTTCGGAAAATAATGTGTCGGCAGCATTGGTTGCAGATGCAGCTCGCCGGTATCCGATGATGAGTGAGTATCAGGTGGTGATAGTGAAAGAGGCGCAAGCATTGCGGGCAACCGAACCTTTGGAAAAATATCTGGAGCATCCTATGCCGACAACCATTCTGGTATTCTGCCATAAAAATGGTAAGTTGGATATGCGTAAGAATTTCACGAAGATGGTGATGCGCTCTGGTGTCGTATATGAAAGTAAGAAGTTGCGCGATCGGGATTTGCCTCCTTTCATCACCAACTACTTACTGAAGAATGGTGCGTCGATAGATCCGAAGTCGACACAACTGGTGGCCGACTCAATCGGAGCTGACCTCAACAGACTGGTGGGTGAGTTGGATAAAGTGTTGTTGGCATTGCCTGAAAATGACAAGCGCGTGACTCCTCAAGTAGTGGAAGACCAGATTGGAGTGAGCAAGGATTTTAATACGTTCGAATTAAGAGATGCGATAGTAAACCGTAATATATACAAGACAAATCTCATAATCAAATATTTTAACGAAAATCCGAAGGCAGGAAATCTGTTCTCCATTCTCCCGTTGCTCTTCAAATACTTCCAAAATCTGATGGTAGCATATTATTGTCCTCAAAGAGGCAGTCAGGATGCGCTTGCAAAATGGCTCGATTTGAATTCTCCTTGGGGTGCGCGCGACTATATCACAGGTATGAGAAATTACACAGGAGTGAAGGTGATGCAGATAATTTCTAAAATGAGAGAAATAGATGCCAAAGGAAAGGGGCTAGATAACCCCAATACACCCCAGGAAGAATTACTAAGAGAGCTAATTTTCTTTATTCTTCATTGATAATTGACGGTTTTCTGTTGCTAAAATAGCTAGAATGAGTGTTCCCCAGGAACACTTTTTTTATGCCTAAATGCCTATGAAATCAGTAGTTTAGCCCTAAATTAAAGGGCTCATAATTCGCGTATTTCTGCGCGTTTAACCACTCGTTCGGAATCTTTTAAAAATGGCTGTTTTTTGCTTTTTGCATCAGTGAAAATTCATCATTAACAAGTTTTTGCGTTTTTAATTCTGAATTTCAAAATCAAAACTAATTTAAAACATTGAACGGATTTACATTATGCATACTAAATTCGTGGTTTTAAAATTGTAAATCAGATTTGTGAAGTTGTATTTGTGAATCAAAATCCATTGGTTTAAATTTCTAAACCAATATTTATTCAATTCACTTTTTATAGTTTTAAATATCTAAAACTCAGCTATTTATGTGTTTTTATTAATTTATAATCATCAAATATTCCCCATAAACACCAATTTTCTCCATAATACCTCCTTTATACATCTTTATATTCTTAAATACCACATTTATACCCAGTTATTTAGCTAAAAGCCCTTTAAACAAAGGTTTGTAGCGATTTATAACCATAAATTTACATTTCAATATTTAAACCTAAATTCTACGACCAACACAGTTTTGATTTACAACTTTTAATTTCTTAATCTGAATTATTAAAAGCTAAATTTCATCTACAAATGTTGTGTATCTCATTTTTTTGTTTTATCTTTGTAAACTGAAAGGAAATTGGGCGATTTAGCCCTTAACAGCAACTTATGAGCAATATGATCAATCGTATCAGACAGATTATGGAGGACCAGCACCTCACTCAACAATCGTTCGCCGACTTCATTCAGGTGTCGCCGGCATCACTGAGTAGCATCTTTAATGAGCGTACCCGTCCTACCCTCCAGATAGTGGAAAAGATAAAATCAAAAATTCCTAACATCAATACCGATTGGTTGATGTTCGGCTCTGGCAGTATGTACACGACCAGTTCTGATGAGGGTGATACGCCCGTAGAAGCCCCACTCTCTTCACCGACAAATGTTGAAAGTCCGATGTTCAGTTTTGAAGAGCCGGTAAATTCCGCCTCGCAAAATTCAGTTCCACGTACACAGAATTCTAATAGTGTACGGAATACACGCCCTGAAATTGTTCGAGAGGAGATAAAGTTTATTGACAAACCGCAACGTCATGTCACAGAGATAAGAGTGTATTATGATGATCAGACATGGGAGAGTTTTGTACCAGCAAAAAAATAATTCCTAGTATAAAACTCCCCACTCCGATTTTTTTGATTACCTTTGCATCTGAAATATATCTTTAGATGCAAATGAAGAAATACATCCTCGACCTTACGGTCAAACAGGTGGAGCAGATCAATAGTCGTTATGTTCTTATTAAGCTCACGCAGGATGAGAAACTTCCACCTATGCTTCCGGGACAGTTTGTGGAAGTAAGAGTAGATGGTTCGTCTACTACCTTCCTTCGTCGTCCCATTTCAATCAACTTTGTAGATGTAGATGCCAATGAGTTGTGGCTTCTTGTAGCTGCCATTGGCGATGGTACACGCCAGCTTGCCCGACTTCAGGTCGGCGATATTGTCAATTGCGTATTGCCGCTTGGTAATGGTTTCACGATGCCCCAGTCTGCTGATGAGCATATTCTGCTTGTCGGTGGCGGTGTAGGTGTGGCTCCCCTGCTTTACATGGGTGCCATGATGAAGACACAAGGCATAGAGCCGTCATTCCTGTTAGGTGCACGTACAGCAGCCGATTTATTGCAGATAGACCTGTTTAAAAGGTACGGGCGCGTGTACATTACTACAGAAGACGGCAGTGAAGGCGAAAAGGGGTTTGTGACCAATCACTCTGTCCTTCAGCAGCAGCGCTTTACACGTATCAGTACTTGTGGTCCAAAACCCATGATGATGGCGGTGGCCAAATATGCTACTCAGGCAGATATAGAATGTGAAGCCTCCTTGGAGAATATGATGGCTTGCGGTCTTGGTGCCTGTCTCTGTTGTGTAGAGAAAACCACAGAGGGTAATCTGTGTGTATGTAAAGAAGGTCCGGTGTTTAATATTAAGAAGTTATTATGGCAGTTTTAAATGTAAAGATTAATGAGCTTCAACTGAAGAATCCTGTGATGACAGCATCCGGTACCTTCGGTTATGGGATAGAGTTTGCAGACTTTATGCCGCTGGATCAGATAGGCGGAATCATCGTGAAAGGGACTACCCTTGCTCCCCGTCAGGGAAATGACTATCCACGCATGGCAGAAACCCCTCAGGGTATGCTTAATTGTGTGGGCTTGCAGAACAAGGGCGTGGCTTACTTCGCAGAACATATTTATCCTCAGATTAAGGACATAGATACCAATATGATTGTCAACGTGAGTGGCAGTTCACCTGAAAACTATGCAGAGTGTGCTGCTCAGATTGATGCCTTAGACCGTATTCCTGCCATAGAACTGAATATCAGTTGCCCTAACGTGAAAGATGGTGGTATGGCTTTCGGTGTCACATGCGATGGTGCTGCCAGTGTGGTGCGTGCCGTCCGTGAGCGTTATCATAAGACTTTGATTGTGAAACTATCTCCTAACGTGACGAATATCGCTGATATTGCACGTGCCTGTGAGGATGAAGGAGCCGACAGCGTATCTCTCATTAATACCTTGATGGGCATGTCGATAGACATAGAGCATCGTTGCTCCCGACTGAGTATCGGAACTGGAGGACTAAGCGGTCCAGCAGTCAAACCTGTAGCAGTACGTATGGTTTGGCAAGTGGCGCATGCCGTGAAGATACCTGTGGTAGGCCTGGGCGGCATTTGCACGGCAGAGGATGCCATAGAATTTATGATGGCTGGTGCCACTGCCATAGAGATAGGTACAGCTAATTTTCTTGATCCTGCAGTAACCGTAAAGGTAGCCCAGGGTATCAATGACTGGCTTGACCGTCATGGATGCAGCAGTGTGAATGAAATAATAGGAGTTGTATCATAGCAGCTATTCATAACACAGGGAAACATCCGTGTTTTTTGATATACGACCGCAATATTTGGCAGAGAATAACCATATATTGCGGTTTTTTCGTATTTTTGCGAGATTGAAGTACCTCATCTGTCATCACTTGTTACGACGACAGGAAACAATGCTTATTACATGCATATAAACTAATATAAACAATAACTAATATACTAAATGAAAATGAAGGCTAAGACAATTACCTTGGTTATGGGACTATTGCTGGCGGGCGGAGGCATAGCAGCTGATGCGCAGCAATTGGCATTCCCGGGTGCACAGGGATGGGGACGTTATGCTACGGGCGGTCGCGTCGGTTCTGTGTATCATGTTACTAATCTGAATGATTCCGGTACAGGTTCACTGCGTGATGCGGTGAGTCAGCCCAATCGAATTGTAGTGTTTGATGTATCGGGTGTCATCAAAATCAGTTCCAGAATAGTATTTGCGCATAATCTGTATGTCGCAGGTCAGACAGCTCCAGGCGAAGGTGTCACCGTGTATGGCGATGGCGTCTCTTTTAGTGGTGCCAGCAATTCCATCGTGCGCTATATGCGTTTCCGAATGGGGCATAATGGAACTTCCGGGAAAGATTGTGCAGGTATAGCCAATGGTACCAATATGATTTTCGACCATTGTTCATTTGCATGGGGACTTGATGAGACTTTTTCCATCAATCCTGACGGTAAGGGTGATCTGAAGATGATAACCATACAGAATTCCATTATTGGTCAGGGACTATTAACGCACTCAGCAGGTGGATTGATTCAGGCAGACTCCATCACACTGCTGGGTAATCTGTATTGCGATAATGCAACCCGAAACAATAAGGTAAAGGGCACCAATCAGTATGCCAACAATATCGTGTATAACTGGAAAAATGCCGCTTATATCATGGGCGGTGATTCTGAGGGTTCCTCTTACGTGAACATCCAGTCTAACCTCTTCATCAATGGTCCTGCCATAGGTGGAGCGGCTTTTTCCGGTGCCAATGCAGATTTCCATTGCTATGGCGATGACAACTGGCAGGATGCTGACCATAATGGTGTGCTGGCGCCTACAGAGGTGACAGACTACAATGCAGCCACCCGAGTGACTACACCGTATGATTATCCCGCACTCCAACTGAATCCAGGCAGTACCCTGCTGAAGACTAATCTCCCTACCATCGGTGCTTCTTTGCCATATCGCGATTATGTGGATTGCTACATGTTGGATGAGGTGCTTTCTTATGGTACCAGTGGTGCACTGATTTCCAATGAGGAAAATCTGGTGTATGGTGCGCCGAGTACCTGGACCGTATGGGGTGGCAGTACCCGTGTAGATACCGACGGTGATGGAATGCCCGATGCTTGGGAAAAGGCCAATGGCACCAATCCCTCTTCCAATGATGCCATGACGATAGCTACCAATGGATATTCCAATATCGAGAATTATATCAATAGCCTCACAAAGTCTGAGCGTGATTTCTTCCTGCGCAAACCGATGTGTCCAGAACAGTTGTCTGCCACGACAACTACGGTCAAATTGGGATGGCGTGACTATACTGACAATGAGGAAGGCTTTGCCGTAGAACTGAAGAAGGGTGACAGTTTCGTAGAAGTGGGACGCACAGCAGCTAATGCCACCTCATTTACGGTTACAGGCCTTGAGGCAGGTACTACTTACACAGTACGTCTGCGTTCGTTTGCGGGTACATCTTACTCAGACTATACAGATGAACTTACTGTCGCATCCCGTCCGATAGAGACAGGTGTGATAGATATAGATACTTATGTACCGGATTACACTTATACCAGTCAGGTATCAAAGTGGGACAGTGTAACAGCTGGTTGGAATGATGGTACTGCAGTATATAAGGACAGTGCCAAAGTCCTTTTTGCCCCTACGGCAGATGCTGCGGTGGAACTGACAGATACAGTAAGTCCTGCGTCAGTAGTTTATAATGGCGATGCAGACCTGACTATTCAGGGTACAGGTGTGATTGCCGGTACAGGTTCTGTGAATAAGGCAGGTGAAGGAATGCTTACGCTTAACACCAAGAACAGTTATACAGGCGCTACCGTGCTTCATCAGGGTACTTTGTCATTCAATACACTGGGCAATGGCGGCGAGGAGAGTGCCATCGGCAAGAGCAACAAGTATGCTCAGAACTGGCTCTTTGATGGTGGCGTCTATCAGTATACCGGTGCTTCTGCAACTACGGATCGTGAAGCGCGCATCAACCGTCAGACAGAACTGAATATTGCAAACAGCGGAACGACCGTTACTATGAACGGTAATTTGGAGGGTACGGGCAATTTCGTACTCAACGGTGCTGGTACGCTCAAGATTAATAATACCGCTTTCTTCGGTTCTTCCTTTACGGGTAATACGGTTTTGAAGGGTGGCATTCTCTATTTAGGTACTGTGGACGTTACGAAGGCAGGTATAGGAAGTTCTCCCAAATTGATGATGGCAGGCGGTCATCTCCAAACAGCCGGAGAACAAAAGAGTTCAGAGACCTATTCTTTCCCAATAGAAGTAGTTGACGGTACTGTTTCTCAGTTCTCGCCCTGCAGATTATGTTATATAACCAGCAAGGTGACAGGAACTGGTACATTGCAATATAATATCCCTTATCTCCGTGAATACATATCAGGTGACTGGTCAGGTTTCACAGGTCAGTTGATAGCCAATGGCGTGAATACCACAGATGGAAGTCTGTTGCTTCTTCAGAAAGGCTCAGAGAGCACATTTGTCAATACACCTATTTATCTGAAAGGTTGTACACGCTTGTGCGGATGGAATACCAATGTGACGGGTAAGATCGGCGGACTGTCAGGTGATGCCGGTACCTATCTTTGTGGTTCCAGCAAGAGCACAGCAGGCTTTACCGCCACATGGATTGTGGGTAGTGCTAATACGGATGAGACCTTCAGAGGTATCATCAATGACTGGTCTTGTTCAGGAAAGAGCTATACCGGTACTGTGTCCATCACAAAGACCGGTACTGGTGACTGGCGTCTTACCGGCAACAATACCTATAATGGCTTGACTACAGTCACTGGTGGTCGACTGATTGTGAATGGCACCCATTCCGGCAAGGGACAGGTGAATATCACTTCCGATGCGACATTGGCAGGTATAGGTACGCTTGCCGCCAAAGTGACAGCGCTGAAAGGTGCCACCGTTCTGGCAGGCGATTCTGTGGTGGCGAGTTCCGTGCTCAAGTTGGCTGGTGGCTTTACGGCCTCTGCCGGTTCTATGGTAGCGTTCCCTCTTTATACGGATGCTACGTCAGCCCGTTGCAATCAGATACGGGTAACTGGTGCTCTTGCCATCAATGATGCCACGTTGGTACTCGACCTCTCCCGTGCAACTTCCATCGCAGATGATCAGGCATTCACCTTATTCAATACCATCGGTCTTGCTACAGTAAGCGGCACTGGTTTCAGCAGCATCGAACCGGCTCAGCCATCTGCCACTCAAGTATGGGATACATCCGAACTGCTTACTACAGGTAAGATTTATGTGCGCAATGCAGCCAGTGGCATACATGGTGTGAAGGCCGATACAGCGACCGGTGATGAACCTGCATATCACATGGACGGACTTGCCAGTCAGACACATAAAGGACTACTTATCCAAAAAGGTAAAAAGTACGTGGAGAAATAACCAGTTCTGACCTTTTGGTGCAGGTCTGACCTACCAATAACATATTTCACCCGCTGATTCCTTCACGTATATAGGAATTCAGCGGGTGAATTTTTATTTTGATGCAAGAGAGACGTATATAAAAATTGAGAGCTGCTCTACAGCAGCTCCCAACCAACACAAAAACTAAACTAGACTTTTAACTAAAGTTTGAGAGGAATTAACTCCTAACCTTACTCTAAACTAGTAGCGTTTGCAAAGTTATACAATTTTAATGAACTTCACAATCGTTAGGGATAATTTTTGTATATCTACGCACCGTATTTAGCGTAATTTAACGGTTTTGTCCATTAAATAGGCATCTAGTAGTACCATTGCAGCCATCGATTCCACAATAGGCACCGCTCTGGGCAGCACACATGGATCATGCCTGCCTCGTGCAGTGAGTGTAGTAGGATTGCCATGGATGTCAATCGTATCCTGTTGCATGAGTAGGGTAGCCACCGGTTTGAATGCCACTCTGAAGTAAATATCCTCACCGTTGCTGATGCCGCCCTGGATACCGCCGCTGTGATTCGTTCGCATGCGAATGCCTTCCGGTGTATTTTCCGGTAGGTCATTCTGCTGGGAGCCCCGTGCCGTTACACCTGCAAAACCTTCACCGTATTCAAAGCCCTTCACAGCATTGATGCTCAGCATAGCCTCGCCCAGTAAAGCGTGTAGTTTTCCGAATTCCGGTTCACCCAGTCCCACAGGGCAACCTTTAATCACACAGGTAATCACCCCGCCTATGGTATCACCCTCAGCTTTTACTTCACTGATGAGTTCTTCCATCTCCTTAGCCTTAGCTTCATCCGGGCATCTTACAGCATTTGTTTCCGTGCGTGACAGGTCATACAGATGATAGTCACGCTCCAGTGCGATGCTTCCCACCTGTGAAGTGTAAGCCTGTATGTGGATACCCAGTTGCTTCAGAGCAAGTTTGGCAAAAGCACCGCCCACACATCTGCTGATGGTGATACGGGCAGAAGAGCGTCCGCCTCCACGATGGTCTCTCACTCCATATTTATTGAAGTAAGTATAATCAGCGTGTGAGGGACGGAACAGATTGCGCATATTATCGTAGTCGTTGGAGTGCTGGTTGGTGTTTCTCACGATGAATCCGATGGGGCAACCCGTAGTTTTCCCCTCAAACACACCACTGAGCAGTTCCACCTGGTCAGGCTCCTTACGGCTGGTAGTAATCTTGCTCTGGCCAGGTCGGCGGCGATTGAGTTCCTGCTGGATGAACTCCAAGTCCACATCAATGCCGGCAGGCATCCCGTCGATGACCCCGCCTACAGCCTCACCATGACTTTCACCAAAAGAGGTGAGCGTAAAGATATTACCAAACGTATTGCGCATCTTTCTTACAGTTTAATTAATGACAGCCGCAGCCACCGTTTCCACAGTTACCGCCTTCGCAGCCATCTTT
>DAIRCP010000001.1:87897-90030 GCA_036796635.1 Prevotella sp.
CCGCACTGGTGTCCGCCGCTCAACTGATTGATGAGGCTTTGGATTTCCTCCTGAGTAGCCTCACGAGTTTCCAGTACCTTACCAGTAAAGTGCAGAGTCTTGCCTGCCAGAGGATGGTTCAGGTCCATTTTCACGTTATCGTCAGTAATTTCCAGTACCTTACCGTAGAATCTGTTTCCATCTTCATTCTGCAGAGGCACAACTGCATCTTTATAGATGTGCTCACTGTCGAAGTGGCCGTTCACATGAAACATCTGTTTGTCCAAGTCGATGACATGAGCCAGTTCGTAATCACCGTAAGCCTGCTCCTTGTTGAGCTGGAAGTCGAATTCTGCATCTTTCTCCAGTTTCAGCAGTTCAGCCTCGAATGCATCTAGCGTGAGACTCATGCCTGTGATAAACTGGAAAGGACGCTCTACAGTAGCTTCCTCTACCATTTCCTTGCTATCGTCCGTATACAACTGATAGGTTACGGCGATGAACTTGTTTGCTGGTTTGTCCATAATAATAATTTCCTTCTTCTTTTATTTATAATGGCTGCAAAGTTACACATTTTTATCGATATTCTTGATGGTTTATTACAAAAATCTTAAATAATCAAGAAATCCGTCATTCTTTGATTTAGGTCAACAAAACGCTTGTTTGCGCACACAATACATCAAAAAGTATTGCGGGATCAAAAAATCGCCGTATCTTTGCATCGTCAATCAGAAGTTGACAGGATAACAAAACAAAGTTAGTAGGAAGTCTTCCGATAGTCGGGAGACAGGTTTTAAAGAAAGAAAGGATAACATTATGAAAAGATTGTTTTTAGTATTGGTTGCTGTGATGAGCATGACAATGACATTCGCTGACAATGAGAACACAAACAGTGTAAACAACGTAAACGCTTATGATATGAGCGTAAATGTACGCAAACTCGGTGAGACTTTAGGTCTGTCTTATGACCAGATGGAAAGTGTAAGCGACATTCATCGTACATTCTGTGGCGAGATGATGGTAGCTTCTCAGGCTAAGTCTGACGACCGTACAAAGATGGTTCGTAAGGCAGTGAACAAGGATCTGAAGTACATGCACTACATCCTCAACAACGAGCAGTATCACAAGTATCTTACTTTGCTCAATGCAACAATGACCAATCGTGGTATTGAATATTAATTGTTAAAGATAGAATAAAATATCCTACATAGGCGCCCCGGTATCTTGAGATATTCGGGGCGCTTAATTTTTTTTATGCCAGTTCGTAGATGGTTATGATATCAGTTTATATCCTATCCCTCTCACGTTGATGATTTTGATACGTTCATCCTTATTCAGTTTATGGCGCAGTTTCGTGATAAACACCTGCAGACTGCGGGAATTGAAGAAACTGTCATCCCCCCAGAGCTTGAGCAGGATATCCTGCGTCTCCACCACCTTGCTTTTATTCTCGGCCAGCATTCGGAGTATTTCCGATTCCCGGTTGGACAGTTCTTCCGCCAGACCTGCAAATGACAGTTGTTGGGTAGTGGGGTTCAGTGTGTACAGACCTATTTCCAGCAGTTCACTCTCTTTCCCCCGCTGCAGTCCCGACATTTGTTGCAGCAAAGAGTTGCGCAGTGCCAGCGCACGTATACGGACTATCAGTTCCTGCATGCCGAAGGGTTTTTTCAGGTAGTCGTTGGCACCTAGTTCAAAGCCCTCCACCACGTCGTTGATGGCAGAACGGGCAGTCAGGAAGAGTACCGGTGTCACCTTGTCACTCTTTCTGATGCGTTTCACCATTTCAAAACCATCCATCTTCGGCATCATCACATCCGCCACAAGCACATGCGGCCTTACCTCGAAGAAAGTTCTGAGACCCTCTTCGCCGTTTTCAGCCGTGGTGATGTCAAATCCCTGAGCATCCAGCGTGTCTTTGATAATCATGGCGAGCGTTGTCTCATCCTCCACCAATAGCACTTTGATTTTATCCATCGTTCTCTTCGGGTTCTTTAGTCATTGAATTTGAGTATAAAAGTGGTCCCCTTTCCCGGTTCACTCTTCACCGTGATGCTTCCGTGCAACTTGTCCATCATGCTTTTCACATAGTAGAGTCCCAGCCCATAGCCTTTCGCCTCGTGCTGATTGCCGTGGGGAACCCTGTAAAACTTG
>DAIRCP010000002.1:0-71937 GCA_036796635.1 Prevotella sp.
ATTATTAGAAAAGTATGCCTTATTCTGTCACAATCCAGCGGGGATCACCCGTCTTATTGGTCTTTTGATCTGCACCGGAGATGGTGAAGTCGCCATTAGCTGCATCCTTGAAACCAGGATCTGTGGTCAATGCGGTATTGCTCTTGTCATAAGTAGCCTCGTTAGATGCTACGCCGTCAAACCAATAGGTATTCATATTAAATGTGACAACAGATTTACCAAGGTTACTACCAACTAATCTTCTTACAAACTCACCAGTCTTACCACAATTGACGATGATATTCTTATCAAGTGTCCAGATATTGGTAGCCTGTCCATACTGTTTGAAGTTACCTGTCTGTTTGCCATAAGCCAGATTATACAAGGTGGAATTGGAGATAGCCACAGTCTGTGTCATATTAGCATCTAGATCTTTTGGACGGCCCTGATACTGGATAATATATGCATCTGCTACTGCAGAAGTATTGTAAATAGTGGAATTGCTGATTTCCAAATCTGCAATGAAACCACTCTTTCCGAAGGTGACGCCTGAAACGGCGGTATTCAACTGGATGACGCAGTTATTGATTGTGAAGTTGCCTAAAGCATATTTTACGCCATTATCATTATAGATGGCTCCCTGAAGGCCCTTTACCAGTACATTATCCAATGTAACAGGTTCATCTATCATATAATAATTGCTCACAGCAGCGGTACTAGGTGTACCGTTCATCGTAATCAGTGCAACTGCAGATTTTGAAGCATCGATAACCAAGTTCTTAAGTGTCACACCATCACTTGCCAGAATACCTGCATCGGCCGTGAAGGTAATGGCTGCAGTGCTGTCTGCGGCAATAGAAATAGGTACATTTGCATTAATCTGTGCGCTCTGCGTATAAACACCTTTCTTAGGCAGTACAATGTCGAAATTGGTAATTGTAGGATTGGCAGCTTTTACAGAGTCCACGATAGATACTAAGTCTCCCTGAGTCTGTAAGACTTTAGCTGTGGTAGGTAATTGGCGGAATACTACCTTGGCAATGTCAGTTGATGTATATTCCGTTTTATTACCGGCATTCGTCTTGACTACCATTTTATATGATTGGGCGCTGATGCCTGCAGTCATGAATACAGCAGCGGCAAGTAAAAATATCTTTTTCATAATTTTCTCTGTTTTAATGATTGGTTATAATGATGTTATTATTTGTTGGTAATTTTATATGTGGCTGAAGGAGTATGAAGTATATACACGTTCTTGGCCAAAGAGGAAAGGTTGATATTGGCTATACCGTCACTACCTGCTACGACAGACTGTATCTGTTTTCCATCAATACTGTAGATGTTTACCACTTCACCTTTCTGCAGTCCGGTTACGGCACCGCCTCTGAAGGCAGGTACTGATACTTGCTGAATGGCAGTGGGAATCTCTACTTGATACGTCACATCTGCCAAATGATAATTGTCTACATCAGCCAATACAACCTCAATGTCAACAGAGTCGGATTTCACTAACAGTTTATTGTCTGCAATAGTGATCACCGGATGATGACTGAGCATGATATTGGTTGTTTGTGCATTACTTACCACTACTAAAGAGTAAGCAACAGTGTCCTTCGTCGTTGCTGTTTGAGCCTGAGTACTTACCGTACCGAATGCCAATAGACATAGCAACGAGAACATTGATTTTAATAATGTCTTCATCATGTTTTAGTAAAAATTATAGTAATATGATAGTCAGACGGAATTATCCGTCTGACTATAGGATTGTTAGTTATCTGTTGATGAATTTCTGACCATTCATGATTACCATTCCTCTGTAAGAACTGTTCACCTGTTGCCCGCTCAGATTATATCTGGTCTGATTCTTTGTAGCGGTTTGCGTGCTGACTGTAGAAATACCGGCTGCATCGCCCGCTGTAAAGGTGAATCCTTGGAAACCAATCTGTGAAGAGTGCTGGAACAACAGATAACTCTTGTTAGCTTCTGCCTTAAAACTGACATATCCCCAGAATGCCTGATTACCACCGCCGATAACATAAGGAGCGGTGTCTACACCAGTCGTATCTACTTTCATAGAATTATGTATGGTCTGAATCTCTTCGGCAGTAAGATATTTCTTAGTACCGTCAGTATTATTCTGGCCATTGATGTAGCCTTCGGCTGTGTATGCAATAGGCAGTTTGGTTGACTCGTCCACCACAAAAGTATTACGATTACCCTTGTTGGACCATACGCCCACCTTGAATGTTCCTGCTACTTTCGGCGTAAACTTATAATACAGTCCCGTTACAGGCAGGCCATTGGAACCGTCAGCTACATAGAATGTATAGGCAGCGCGATAGGTACCTGTAGGTGTGCCATCAGTCATGATTTCCTCTGCTGCCAGTTTGGTATAGGGATTTCCTGTACCAGCTACATAGTAGAAACTGATATCTCCCTGATTTTTGGATGTCCAGGTAATGTCATTCCAAGAGTTAACGGTACCATCGGCATTGATATCACTACCACTACCTTTTGTTGCTGGTGTAGTACCACCTACTGCCTCTAGTGTGACATTAGCTGTAGATACAGCAATGACAGATTTACCATCGGTTACATTTGTAGCCTTACTTGTAGCTGCATCTATCACAGACGAAAATTCTGTAGCCAGACCCTCTGCAGTTACAGCAGTGTAAGTTTCTTGGGCATGAGCACTTATAGCCATGAGAGCTATAGAAACAAACGTAAAGATTTTCTTCATAATTAATCGGCTTTTAGTTTTTAATATTTATGTTATTTATCTTCAAGACGGAGAGTAAATGGCATTGTCACTACCTTATTTTACTTTTAACTTTTGTTAAACTGGCATTCCTGCGCAAAATATCATTTTATGTCATTCCTTTACTAAGCATGAAAATGTTGTATAACATCCTCTGCAGTATGTCTGTCATGCATGATATATCAAAAAAAGAGCTGAAACATAAAAAAATGTGTTTTTTTTATACAACCTAAAGTTTTTTTCTTTAACTTTGCGTGTTTTAATAAATACGTGAATAAACTTATGACCGATATAAAAGAAATTAAGGCATTGGGTATCAATCAGTTAGCAACGACTGTGGATGGTGGGCAACAGGTTTTGCTCATCGGACTGAAGGAGGCTTATCGCAATAAACCTCAATATAATAAGTATCTTCAGCGGGAATATGAAAAAAATAAGGCGCTGGACCATCAGAACATATTGAAATGCATCAGTTTCAAGGAGGTGGAGACTTATGGTAACTGTTTGGAGTTCGTATGGGAAGATGCCCGTAATGTTACAGAATATTTAGCTGAAGACCATAGTGCGGATGAGCGTAAAGCGGTTTTCCAGCAGATGATAGAGGCAGTGAGTTATCTGCACGAAAACCATCAGGTGATGGCTGTGCTGAATCCTGCCAATATATTTGTGACTAAAAAAGGCGATACCGTCAGGGTGCTGAATTTCAATCAGCGCTATGCGGATAATCTGCATGAACCGAATGGACTTCAGAAATATAAAGCGCCGGAAGTAAAAGATGAAACTGTCGCTATCGATGTCCGTGCCGACTTATTCTCATTGGGTATGTTGCTGAAAGACTTTAACCTGGGGGATGATTATACGGAACTGGCACAGATTAATTGTAATCTTGGTCGCGGACAACGCTGCAGTGACATCAATGAGTTTCTGGCCATCTTCGAACATCGGCGGGTTACTACACGGAGTACCAAGATTACCGGTGAGGGTGACAATAATAAAATGAAGCAAATTATTCTTGCTGCGGTACTAGGCGTGATTATTATCATTTCTGCCATCACTTTTTTTGTGAAAAACAGTGGTGGAAATACGGATGAAGAGGCAACCACTGAAGTACCAGACTCGACCATCAACGGAAATGCTCCGAAACCAAAAGCTGCGAAGACTGTTCCTGCTAACAATGCTGCAGGACAGCATGTTGCTTATACCGGTGATAATGCATTTCTTGCTACATTGGTTCCTCAGATGCAGAAAGATATCGACAGAATTTATGTTCGTTGCAGACATAGAAGTAAATGGACACTGCATAAAAAGTTAGGTGCATATTATCGTGGTCTTCGCCGTTCCTTAGGAAATTTGAACCCGCAGCAGTATGCTGCTTTTGATAAGGTTTTCGCTGATTACACACAGGCTAAGGCTGCTCAAACTCCTGCCGGTACACCTGTTACTTCTCCTGTTCCTACGACAACAGTAGCACCTGTCAGTGCACCAGCACAATAAGAAAATACATATAAAAAGCCTCCGGAGGAGTTGACCATCAATCATCCGGAGACTTTTTTATGTCTTGCAATCAAATAACAGGGGCTGCGCGAAATACCTTCGAACAGCCCCTTTACTAATAAATGAACTTAAAGACTAAAAACTAATCTGCAAGCGGATCAAATGTTCCTGCTGCATTACCATTGTTATAATCCTGCCATCCTATTGTCTGCGGTAAAGTCTTGTTGGCTGACTGCGCACCAGAACAGAAACCTAAGAAATAATAGTTTGGACGGAAATTCATATACTCCAATACGTGCTGGGCATTATAACCATCACCACGATTTACTTTTTCTGTGAGATTGGCTTTGTACCAAGCAGCTAATGTTGCATTTTGGTCAGTCAGTGTTGTCTTGCGGAGGTCTACTCCTGAAGGACGAGTCACGCTGGCTTTTACCAATGGGTCGGAATCATAAGTGGTCCCACCTACTCCATACTTGTCGGCTACGCGGAACAGAATGTTCTCACGGCGTTGTCCATTCAGAGGCTTTACACCTAACCAAGTACAAGTATTACCATCCCAACCACTGACTTTCCAGCCTGTCGGACATCCGGAAAGGCTACTGAAGTTCGCACCACCATCATATAGCAACCATCTGCGGCAGTCATCAAATCGTTTGCCTTCATAAGCAAATTCTATCTGGCGCTCATACAGGATGGCACTCATACAGGTGGCTTGATCACTATTCAGATTACTCTGAAGTCCATAGTTATTGGCAGCGGTATATCCGGCACGTGTGCGAATCTGCTGCAACAAGGTAACTGCAGCATCCAACTGGCCAGCACCACAGGCAACTTCTGCGAGATTCAATATCACTTCTGCATAACGCAACTCAATTAATGGCGCTGCTGAGAAGAATGGCGCTGCGCCCTTAGTCTGGGTAGCATCGTAATTATAAAGAGGTGAACTGTTTACATCCAGGTCATCTGTCTTCTTACGTACATATACACCACATTTACTGCTCAATAGATTATCTGCTCCGTAAGAGTTTCCACTCTCGGCATTGCCCTGATCTGTCAGACTGGTGTACCAAACGTAGTTCCATATCTCATAATTCTTACTGTCAGCTGGGTTGTTGGCATCTCTTACCGTTGCATCACCACTGTATGCCCAACGATAACCGGGGAATGCAAAAGTACGATAGAAGCGTGGGTCACGGCTGATGAATGGCAATGTGGCATCATAAGTGGAATCACTGGTTGTCAGTTTGGTATAGGTGCCGGTACCTGCCGGAATCTTACCGTCGGCCATCGGGAAGAGATCTATCTCTGTCTGTGCGGCGTTCTTGCCTCCAGCACCTGTATTGGCAGGACGGATGCCTCGCTCCCAAGTATTATTCTTCTGTGTATCCAGTCCATCGCCGGTAATATTATTATATAAGGTGACGAACACAGCTTCCGAATTCTTACCCGACTGACTGAACATGCCGGCAAAATCACTTCCATTTACGTTATTGGTTGTGCTGTAGAGTCCATAGCCGCAGGCCTTGATGGAATCCAGTTCACTGCTCATGGTAGAATAGGCAGTAGCCCATCTAGTCTGGTCATTGGCACGATTGAAGAGTGGGCTGCACCAGAGCAGCATTACGCGACCTTTCAGTGCCAGTGCGGTACCAGTTGTGACACGTCCCCAGTCGGAACCGCTCCATCCGCCGCTCATGGTCTTGCTAGCCAGCATGGAAGCAGCCTTGTCCAAATCACTCAGAATAAACTGATATACTTTTTTGGCTGATGAACGGGGAGTGATAGATGATTCCACAGGGTCCTGTACATCTGTGACGATGGGCACACCACCGTACCATTTGAACAGGTTATAATAGCACCATGCACGGAAGAAATATACCTGACCTTCCAGAATATCCTTATCAGTACGCGACAGCGTACCACCTTCTATACCCTGCAAGGTAATATTGATATTACGGATACGTCCGTAAACAGCTTCCTGTATGTTTGACTGTGTACCCATGAAATAATCGGGCACCTGATTGGTACTGCTCGTAGATGACAGTTCAATGTCAGGATTGACGAAATCGCTGAATCCGCTGTATTCCTCCGTACTCTTGCCTGCCAGGTCATTGCTACCACAAGAAGGATATTTCCAACTCATATCGCTTACTGTAGGCAGACACCAACTGTAGATATCATTTAGACGACCATCGCAGCCACTATAATAATTATAGATGTCTGAATTGACATTGTCGTAATTCTTCTTATCATCCAGAAATGAGTCGCTACATGCAGACAGCGCTATTGTTGATAAAAGTCCATAGCATATATATTTGAATGTTTTCATTGTCTTTACTTTTAATATGATTAATATACCGACTGATTAGAATGAGAGGTTTACACCTACAGTAAACTTTCTCAGGTTAGGATAGTTGCCATAAGTACCTGCCATAGGACTGGTGAAATTATCCGGATAAGGATTATAGAAATTAATCAGATCCTGACCGGTCACATTCACACGGGCACTGTTGATACCGATATGCTTAATCCATGCTTTCGGCAGTGTATAGGCGATAGTAAGACGATTGAGCTGTACGCGTGCTGCACTTACTCTCCAGAAACTGGATGCTACTGCATTAACACTGGAATACGCAAGGTTAGGATATTCGGCATCACGGTTCTGTGCCATCACGAGATTGCCTGAACCATCGTAGATATCCTGATAGACAAACATATTATCTGGATTCCAGAAGGATGGCATATTGCAATATTCCAGACTGCCGGTTGGTTTCAGTGCTGCCGAAGGTATCAATGTGTATCCACCCCAGCTGGCACCCAGTTGCGCTGTGAAAGAGAGTCCCTTCCAGTCGCCACCTAAATTCAAAGTAAATCCATAAGGATTACTACGGTTGGACAGGCATACCTGGTCATTGTCCTCATCAACGATGCCGTCAGGACCTGCATAAGTACCTGTCGCGGTATTATATGCACCACGTACATCCTTGTAAATCAACATACCTGGACGAACTTTATCCTTTGTAAGTCCCATGTAAGAAGTGATATTATACTTCTTGAAGTATTCTTCAATATCCTGGAATGAACGGAACATGCCGATACACTGCATACCCCAAGTACCGATATCCGTCCGACTTCCATACGTAATCTGACGATAGATGTATTCATCTTCCCAGTCCATGTTCAGCACTTCATTATCAGAATAACCGGTATTGATGCCGATGTTATAATGGAAGTCCTTACCGATTTTGTCTTTCCAGTTCAGGGTCACTTCCCATCCCCATGAGTTCATTTCACCTAAGTTGGTTGCTGCACTCTGCGTTCCTACTGTAGAAGGTACTGTCTGAAGAATATTCATCAGCATCTCACGGTTCTTTTCATAATAGTATTCCACAGAACCGGACAGACGGTTTTTCAGGAACTGGAAGTCCAAACCTACGTTGGTCTTATAGTCTTTATCCCAGTGTACGTCGCGGTTAACTGCAGAATTGTTCTTGTTGATAGTGATACGGTTGCCGGAAGCATTGCTGTTACCTTCTCCGAATACAGTACCCTTATTGGCATCCTGCGCATACACCTGCATCCACTGCCATGCATACGTATTATCACGACCGGTTAGACCCCATGATGCACGAAGTTTCAGGAAGTTAACCCAAGGAAGCGATTTCTGGAACCAGTCTTCCTCCGAGATGACCCAGCCAGCACTGAAAGCCGGGAAAGTACCCCAACGATTTTCTGGTGCGAACTTAGTAGATGCATCACTACGGAGCAGTGCCTCAAACAGATATTTATTGTCATAAGCATAATTGATTCTGCCTATGTAGGAAAGTGTTCCGCTTTCACTGCGGGTAAAGGTGGTTGTCTCTGTACCTGTGGCAGAATTATACTGGCCGGTAGTAAACTCGTAGGGATCAGTGCGCTGGCCGGTAAGATATTCACTTTCAGCTTCTGACTTCTCTACAGAGAACAGACCTTGAAGATGATGCAGACCAAAATCGCGTGCATACTGAGCCGTGAAATTTATCTGATAATTGTCAGTGCGAGTCATGGTACGACCCAGATAGTCACCATTGGCAGTTGTGATACCCGTGAAGTTACTTGCACTCAGATAATCATACGTACCATCTTCACTACCTGTAGGTGTATAAAGATGATTGCCACTTCCATAACGGTTCAGCATTTTATAAAGTGTGTACTGTGAACCATATTCATTACCCTTGTCTGTATTGATACTCTTAGAGTAGGTAAAGTGCAGTTTCAGTCCTTTCAGAATTTTACTCCAACCGAAGTCATAGTCAATGCTTCCGTTGACATTGAGATTAGAGGTCATATTGCGTTTGTAATCTCCGTTATTCTGGAGTACACTGAAGTTATAACCCTGATTCTGATTCACCTGACCATTGCTTACACCATAAGCAGGTATAGCATAGTCACCTACATATTCGGGGATGTAGCGTGGACGGGTGAGTAGCAAGTTATAATCTTTCTCGCTGCTGCTTCCACCCACCTTGACAAGTGGTGTATTCTTTTTTCCATAATCACCGCTCACCGTAAGATTGGCACCCAACCATTTGCTGATTTTTACATCCACGCCGGCACGATAGTTCCAGCGGTTGTAATCCAGTTTACCCAGGTTACCGTCTTGGTTGAAGTAGGACATTCCGGCAAAGTAGTTCACTTTATCAGATGCACCGCTCACATTTACGCTGTGCTTCATGGTGGCACCAGTGGACCAATTTTGGTCGAGTATGTCGTAATTCAGACTTTTCATAGCCTCCAATTCATCTTTCTGGAAGAGTGCTGTTGTCTTGTTGAGCGATGTGTTGGTCGGATCAGCCGCTGCAACTGCATTATAGAGTCGGCCGTAATCATAAGAACTCAACATCTTTGGACGGGTCACTTCATTTGTGAAACCGAATGTACCGCTATAAGAAATGGTTGGTGCACCCATTTTTCCTTTCTTGGTAGTAACCAAAATGACGCCATTGGCAGCACGAGCACCATATACGGCGGCAGAGGCATCCTTCAATACGGAGATACTTTCCACTTCTGATGGATCCAGATTATTGAAAGCCTCTGCGCCCAGGTTCTGAGTTGTATTTCCTACTTTCACATCATTGGGATAGATATATCCATCAATGACGAACAATGGCTGCTGTGCTGTGGAACCCATATCACTCAGCGAGTTGGTGTCACGGATATAAATGGTGGCGTTTTCACCTGGACGGGCATTACCGCCACTCACACTTAGACCATTTACAAGTCCACTCAATGTGGATGCCAGACCGCCACTGGACAAGTCCTGTATCTGATCAACAGGTACTGTGGCAACAGAACCGGTCAGGTGGGCTTTCTTCTGAGAGCCGTAACCTACGACAACTACTTCGTCCAAGTCGGTGTTGTTGGAAGTCAGCTTCAAGGTACCTCCTGTAGTCGTGGCATCTTTATAACCCAGATAAGAAATGGTTATCTTTTTGCCACTGGGAGCATCTATCTTGTAGTTACCGTCCATATCAGTGACAGTAGCTTTCTTGGAACCTTCGACGCGCACGGTAGCACCGATAACAGGTTCACCTGTTTCATCCACTACAGTACCCTTGATTATTTTGTTTTGAGCCATAACCGACATGGAACAACCCAATGCCATAGCCGTGGCAACAGTTTTCAAATATCTACTATTCATAATCTGTTCTTTCTTGTTATTCGATTAGTTATTCTGCGGATATCCAGCGAGGATCGCCAGTACCTAATTTGTACTGTTTGCTGGATGTGCTGATGGTGAAGTCACCGTTGGCAGCATCCTTGAATCCTGGATCTTCTTCTATCTGCGTACCGGAATTGTCATAACCGGCAGGTGCTTCGAAGGTTCCGTCGCTCTTCTCATAAGTGTTATAATTGAATGTAGCTGTTGACTGATTCTGCTTACCTGCAAGGAATCGGCGAGCTGTAGTACCGCTACTGCAATTATAGAATATGCTGTTGGTCATTACCCAATAGGAAGTACCTTTTCCGGCTATGCCGTTATAGTTACCCCACTGCCCTGCCGCACACATATTATAGAATGTATCGTGGTCATATGTGATAATGTTGGTCAACCAACCTACTGCTTTAGTCTGTGACTGTCCGAAACCGCCATACTGCACGAAGTATTTAGCTTCCAATGAACCTGTATTGTAGAATGTGGAATTGGTGATACTCAGGTTCTGGATATAGCCGCCACCCTTATTGGTCCAGAAATAGGCACCACTCTGCAGATTCTGCGAATCAGATGAGGTACAGTGTACCAGACAGTTTTTCACGACCATGGATGTAGGCAACCATACGGCTGTCTTGCTGTCCCAGAAGAAGAAGGAATTCAGTCCGTCTATGTTGCAGTTCATCACACTGATAGGATTGGCCACTACATAGAAATTATAATCTGTGCTCCATGCATTCACTACGGTAGGTTTGATGCTCGGTGCTGTATTCATGCTGATGAATCCAACCGTTGACTGTGAACAGTCGAAATTGATATACTTTGCCGTAAAACCATTGGAGAGCACAAAACCTGCATCAGCAGCAGTAAACTGCACCTTGGCACGATTGCTCTTGCTTGAAGAGCGAAGTGTAACTGTAGATGAACCGAAACTTAATGGACCGGAACAAGTATAACTGCCACCGGCTGTCAGGTCATAATTCAGGGTTGTGTCTGTCGGGACTGGATTGGCGGTAAAATAGGTATAAAGGTCTGTACCATCAGGTATGGCCTTATAAGTAGGCGTGAATGACGAGAAGTAAGTCACAGTAGCTTCGGCGGCATCTGTGTTGTTGTACTTGGTATTGCCCTTGGTTGTGAGGATAAGTTTGTAATTTATATCTTCCTCACGTGGCACGGTAACAGAGCATCCGTCTATCAGACTATCCTTGACAATTGGATTCTCTGGATTGCTCGTATCATAAAGTGATACTGTATAACCTCCAGCACCCATTACAACCGGCCAGGTGATGAGATATTTGGAACCGTCGGTACTGGCAGATACCTTAATGCTATCACCCGTGGGCGACGTAAGTACAGAATTTGTTACATCAGAGGTAAATGATTCATCGTCATAACCGTCTTTTGCACAGGAACAAAGCATCATAGAACCTACTGCCAGGGCGGTAAGTCCATACATCTTCATTCTCAATAAGATTAGACTCCTGTTCATGTTTAAAACAATTTAGGTTTTTGTTATTTTTATTAATTATAGATTTCTTTTAAAAAAGCTACGTTTCTGGAAAAGTTGTATTTCACATCTTTTACGCGTTTCACATCTCTGCTGCGTTCTATCACCAGCCATCCTTTCCAGTTCATCCCGTCCAGTGTCTGTTTGATTTTTGGCAGATTGATATCGGGGTCTTCCCGCAGGTTCACGCTGTCTGTATTGGAGGCGTGTATCTGAATGATGCGCTTTGCACCGAGTTGTTTCAATTCTTTACAGATATCCCGATGTGCATCGGCGGCATCCTGAAAATTATAATAAATTTTAATGCCTTCGCTCTTTACTTCGTTCAGCAGTCGGATGTCTTCCTTGGCACTCACCGATGTACGTATGCCTACTGTATATCCTTGTTGCAAGGCCATCTCACCGATAGTATGTAGCCTGTTTACCAGCGAGTCACGCTGTATACCTCTGGTCTGCCATGCTGTGCCACAGCCGCCTAAAGGCAGAAAGGCAACAGTGGCATTCATGTAATACATGGTGCGAAAGCAGTCTGTTATTAAATCTCTGTAATTGTTGCGTGTAATTAAGTTCTGTGCAAAGAAGCCCGACATTGCCACTGAACTTACTTTAATGCCGAGGGAATCAGCCACATGACGGAAATTCAAGGCCTGAACGGAATCCCGTAATTGATTATCGAATAAAATACGGTTACCAAGTGGACCCATATCCAGTTCCACACCATCGGCACCTACTGCTTTCGCCAATGCAAATTCGCCTAATTTCTGGCGTTTCAGCATCATCCAGTCGCAGCACGCTATGCGGTAGCGTGTAGTCTGTTTACTGTCTTCTTGGGCTTGTATGAAGTGAAAAGTAAACAGCAATAGTCCGATTATTAGTAACTTCAGATTGGTATTATTCATTGTTACATCATGGGTTCTCTAAGTTCATTTTGCTTAAATGACGATGACGTAATGATCTTGTAATCAAAGTTTCTTAAAAAAATGATATTTTTTATAACTTTGTCTGTTCTTTCAGTTCAGTTATATATTCGCGAGGAGATTTACCAAACTTCTTGCGGAAACATTTCCCGAAATAGCTACTGTCTGTGAAGCCAGTGCTGAAGGCCACCTGGTTGATGCTACGTTCCCCGGTAAGTATCATTTTCATGGCTTTGTTCAGTCGGTATTCCTTGATGAAGTCCACTGGACTCAATCCTGTAAGACTCTTCAATTTTTTGAAGAATGTGGAACGGCTCAAGCTCAGATTGGCAGCAATTGCGTCCACATTGAAATCGGGATTCTGTAGATTCTCATCGATGGCCTTGTGTACATTATTGACAAACTGATGGTCAGCGGCATCCAGATGTTGTGCATATTCGGTCTGATCGGCAGTCTTCTTCTCATTGGCGATGATATGTTCGCGGAAGATACGTCGTTCCTCCAACTGTTGATGGATGACGGCTTCCAGGTATTCCTTACGGAACGGTTTGGCAATGTAAGCATTGGCACCCAGGGATGTGGCTTTGGTCTTGTAGGAATCGTCACTCAGGGCGGTAAGCATGATGACGGGTATGTGAGAGATGTTAAAGTCAGAACGAATACTCTTCAAAAGTTCAAAGCCGTCCATACGAGGCATCATCTGGTCGGATACCACCACATCGGGATGAAGATGCTTCACCTTCTCCAGTCCATCTATGCCGTCGGATGCCAGTGCCACTCTGAAATCCTTGCTCAACTGCAGTCGCAGCATCTTGCAGAGGTCGGCATTGTCGTCCACTATCAGTATCTGTGGCTTGGACTGATCATCTGCATCATTCGTTACAGTTGATGATGCCGTATGTTCATCATCCTGTACTTTCTCCGTGAGGTAATAGTCCACTTCACCATCCGTATACACTGATCTGTCTGTGGGCACATCCACCGTAAATCGCACACCGCCTTCCTCCATATTCACAGCAGAGATATGCCCATGATGGAGTTCAACGATATCATGCGACAAGGCCAGTCCGATACCTGTGCCATGATAAACAGATGTATCTTCTGTGGAATTGGGCGTCGTTGTCTGTGATAATGACTGTGCTGTATCTTGTGAGAAACGCTCAAAGATTTTCTCCTCTTTCCCCTCCGTGATGTGCGACCCCGTATTCTCTACCATGATGCGGGCCAAGTTCATGCCTGCCTCTATTGACTGGGCTTTCAAGGTAATTCTACCTGCGGCAGGCGTAAATTTGAAAGCGTTTGAGAGTAAATTGCGGATTACCACACTCAGTTGCGCAGCATCCACACATACCATCAGCGGGCTTTCCTTCATTTCTATCTGAAACTGGATATCCCGCTTTTTGGACAACATGTCAAATTCCTGTTTCACTGCTTGCAGCAAATCAGTCAGGTCTATCTGTGATACATATAGACGCATCTTGCCATTGCGTATCTTGCGGAAGTCCAGAATACTGTTCACCAGATTGGCCATCTGCTGCGAGTTATTATCCAGCAGTTGCATATACTGTTGACCTTTGGAAGAAAGATGTTCATTGTCTTTGATTTCCTTGATGGAACCCTGTATGAGGGTAAGCGGTGTACGCAGTTCATGCGATATGTTGGTAAAGAAGCGTATCTTCAGTTCAGCTAGTTTATCGCTGATATAAGCATTATTGCGCATTCTTATCAGATAGGCGGAGAACCTGAGTGCGGCATACGCCATACTAAGCAGCATCAGTCCGTAGATGATATATGCCCACCAAGTGGCCCACCACGGTGGCAGTATCTTCACCTGCAGCGTACAGGAGGAATTGAGTTCGGGATGTGAGGCATCCAGTGTTTCCACTCTGAAGATATAGTCGCCAGACGGTACATTGGTATACGATGCTTGTCGGTTAGTGCCACTGTAGTGCCATTCATGGTCATAACCTTCCAACCGGTAACGATAGGTGAGATGACTCTGGTTTACATAGTTGAGTGCCGCAAATTCCAGGGTAAACATCGACTGGTCGTGCTTCAGCGTCAACTGGTTGGCATATGTGATGCTACGATTTAATAAAGGCGACTGATTGGCATCACCCACATTCACATCCTGATTATTGACCGTGCAGCCTACGATATATGTTGGATAATTGGCAGTCTGCTTCTTCATCTTGGCGGGATTGAAGATGAGCAGTCCCGTCCTGCATCCTATCCAGATTTCACCGTTGCTGTTGAGCAGGGCGGAAGTTTCCTCTATATGTACATCAGGCATACCGTCGTATTCATCATATACCCTCACTCTATCAGCTTTAGGAAGATAACAGGACAGACCGTGGTCAGATGCCAACCATATGTTTTGCATCTTATCTTCTATGATAGATACGATGGCTTCATCTTGTACACCTTCCTTCATGCCCTGAATATCCATTGTAGGTTTGTGGGCAGCGGCATCATAGCCGGTGAGTTTGCAGATACCCACACCGAAACCGCTCAACCAGATATTATGGGCGTGGTCGCGGAAGAGTGCATAGATATCACTGTTGATCAGCGTACCTGTACCGGGGCGTCCATACGTCTCAAAACGGATATCCTTGATTTGACTGAAGTGACTGTCAAAGCTCATCAGTCCATCGATGGTGCCGACCCAAATTCTACCGTCACGACTCTCACTGATATTACGAACCTCGGTATAAAGACCGTACAGAGGATAATGTGAAAATCCATTTTGTTTATTCATAAAAATGGTTTTTCCACCCTGCTTGACCATCAGGTTTAGTCCACCATCGAGTGTACCCACCCAGAAATGGTTGTGCGAATCAATAAAGGTGGTATATACATTATTACCGCTGATGGACTGTGGATTAGTCGCATCGTGAATATAATGTACAAAGTGATAACCGTCTGCAGATACATGGTCTGGAATAGCCTCAATCAGTCCGTTTCCTTTGGTGGACATCCAAATATGGCCATCGCGCCCGTACATCATATAATACACGCTACCGAAATGATATTGGGCATAGGTGTATACCTTCTTGATGTGTGCATTTCTATCCAGCACGTACAGGTCTTTACTGCGTGTGCCCATCCATACGTCGCCATTGGTCAACTGAAATAAAGCGCGTACACCACTCTTCTCTTTTTTATTGAAAGGGAAATCCACTTGTCGGAACTGTCTGGAAGGAAAACAGATACGGTACACGCCGTCATTGCCGGAGGTCAACCAGAGTAGCTGCTGACTGTCAGTATGCATACTATATAATTGCTGTTGCCCTCCATCAGTGTCCGACAGGTTTACTGTCTCCAGTTTTCCATTCATAATGCGTACCAACTCCCCTGCGGGCGAAAGGAAAAACAAACCATGCGATCCTGTATCACAGAATTGTGGTACCCGCTGATTGTTAGTGCCAGCCTCCAGAAGATGATAACTATTCACATTTCTGCCATCATAGCAACTGAGTATGCCCGCAGACTGATACGTCCACAAACGATGATGCCGGTCAATGAATCCTGCTGTCATTTCAGATGCATGCACAGGCAGTGCTCGCAATTGCCTGGTCTGCATATCCAGCACATACATTCCTTGACCATCTATGTTGATATATGCCTGATGACGGGAAACTAAGATAATGTGTGTGATTTTTCCCTGTGCCACCGAATAAGGGATACAGGCTCCGGCTGCATTTAACAGCCATACGTGCCCCTTATTCGTCCCGACCAGCAGAGCATTCTTGCCGCATTCTGCAACTGCCGTGGGAATCTCATTGGGGGTCCATTTCAATTGTAGCTTATTGGCAGATTTCTGTTGTTGACATCTAACTGATGACGAGGTCTGGTATCGATTCATTTCAACCGAAGCAATCTGGAAGTCCATCCCTACCCAACTGATGTGATGGTGCGCTGTGGAAAGAATATTCTGTCTCAGACGGTAATTACTGGTATTCAGATACTTGTGGGCATCCACCAACTGTTGGATGTATACTTTACCTTCAGCATCTGTATGTCCCAGCAATAGGTTTTTATCTTTGGTAAGCAACAGTACACCGCCGTGAGATGTGGGTTGTATCTTGATAATCTGAATATTATGTGAGTATCTTTTTATCTCATTGTACACTGATTTGTAACGCATCTCCTTCTTACAAAACACTGATAATTTCCAGTCAAGTGTCTTAATCCAAATATTGCCCTGACCATCTTCCGCCATCATTTCTATCTTTCGTGGTATCTGGTCGCTCACAGACGACACCTTCTTGTGATAGGCCTGAAATTGATAACCGTCAAACCTGCAGAGGCCATACCAAGTTCCTACCCACAGGAAACCGTCTTTCCCGCGGAGCGAACAATATACGTTATTGCTCATCAGTCCCTGTTCCATCGTATAGTGGTTAACGATGTAATCATTGGCTGCATTTAACCCTAAAGATGACAGGGTGAGGTAGATTAGTAATAGAACTCGAAGCATCGTTTTTAGTCGTTTTCAGCGACAAAATTAACTAAAAAAGTTATAACTTCCAAATTATTTTGTTATTTCTTGTTAGATATACCGAAATCTGCCTGTTGCTGTTCTACTTCCTTAAGTAGTTTCTTCTTCTGTTCTTCAGTTAGTTTGGTGGTTGGAACAGTCGAAGCTCCTTTGGTAACTGATGCAGGTAGTGATGTCGTCGTGTTACTTGTTTCACTAATCGCATGCGGTTCAGTCAGTGTATCTTCCGGTATGCTCTCTATATCCAGGTCGGCAGGTGTGGGTGCATGCGTACCCGGAAACTGTACTTCCGCATGAATGTGTATTATCCCTGCATTCCGGGAAGAACGAATCAGCACTGGGGCGCTACCCCATTCCACTACCCGCGGGTTAGCATTGATACTGGCATCACCAATCATAGTGCCCTCACCGCTTACGGTAAACTGGATATTCTCTTTGGCGAGTCGGCGCACATGTCCCTCATCATCCGTCACTTCACATACGACCACGATGAAGTCCGAACCATCTGCCACCAGTTTGCGTCCCAGCTCATCGGCATACAGTCGCAGTCGGGTACTCCGTCGGGCAGGCATCCGCTCAGTCCGCGTCACTATCTTACCGTCTTTATATCCCTCTGCTACCATTTTCACCTTCTGCCATGCCTTCTGTCGGTAACTGTAGTCACGTGCTTCCCAGAAATTCCACACATTCCGGAATATCACAGGTGCATGCCCCACTGGCAATATCCAACTTCTGGCACCATCATAAATGGACAGTCGAACGGAATCGCAGTTGCTGAACACAACCACGTCTGAATCAGAGAACTGCGTCATCTCATGGGCGATATACACAAAGGCACTGTCCCTGTCACTTATCGGCAGTTGACTGTGAAACATATAGAAGGCCGTCTTGGGTTGACGGAACGCGTCATAGATGCCTCCCCAGTAGGGGTCGGGGTGATAACCCCGCTGATGGTCAAACGGATGCCACTGGCAACCGCCGATATACTGGCCGGTGGTGCGATACATCTCACTCACCGACTGTGCGAGTGACAATGCCTGCAACAGTTGCGGGCGTTCTCCCCAACTTCTTGAAGCCCTATTCAGATTATTGTGTGCATACCAGTCATCCACATATTCGCCAAACTCACGGGTGAAGATGCATTGGCTGGGTTTATCTGCTTTCTCGTCATCACCAGGCCAGCCATATACCACATCATAGTGCTCCCGTACCCCTGCAGAGTTTACATCCGCAGCTGCTACAGGTCTGTAAGGATATGGATATTCTGATTTTGTTATCTCCAGTGATTTCAGCGAGAACTCCAGTGGATAACGGGTCTCATTCAGAATGGGTTCCCACATCAGTACCGACGGGTGATTGCGGTCTCTCCGGATAATCTCATGCGTATTGCGTAGTACCAACTGTTCAAACTGCGGGTCTTTGTTCCAATATTGCCAACCCGGCGTTGCCACGATGACAAACAGTCCCAGTTCATCGCAGGCATCCATGAAGGCTGGGTCCTGTGGATAATGGGCTGTACGGATGATGTTGAATCCCGCATTCTTCAGTCGTTTGGCATCCCGCCACTGTTGACTGTTAGGCAGTGCATTCCCTACATAGGCAAAGTCCTGATGGCGGTTGGCACCTATAAACTGTCTGTATTTACGGCCGTTCAACCAGAAGCCATCCTTCCCTTTGAACTCAAAACTGCGTATTCCTATCTTCATCTCACCGCCATCCACACATTGTTTATCATGATACACCTTGATGTCCAATGTATAAAGCGTAGGCGATTCAGGCGACCAGAGCTGTGGTCTCTTTACATGCATGCAGGTGAATAAGGTTGTGGTATCCTTCATCGGGAGTTCCTGTATGTTTGATTTGGCAGTCGCCACCTTTCTGCCAGTGGCATCTAAAAGTGTAGTCTGTACCATGACTTTTGCCGTAGGTTTCCCTATATTCCTTATATGAGTATTCACCAGCACATCAGCCCCTTGTTCACTAATATCACGGTAATGTACGAACACACCGCCACCTGCTACCTGATTGGCTTCTATTGCATCTGTCACTGCCACTTTATTCTTACCGATGAGCCACACATCGCGATAGATACCGCCGTGATAAGCAAAATCCAATGTGTATTGTGTCTTTCCGGGGGGATAACTCTTATCGTCACTGTTATCCACCTGTACTGCTATTACGCAGTTGTCACCCGCCTTGACACCATAATCCTGCAAATGAACGGCAAATGGCAGATAACCACCCAGATGTTTCAGTGCCAACTGACCATTGATATACACTTGCTGTTTACCCATCGCCGCCTCAAAATACACGATGATGTCACGGTCTTTATAATCGGCGGGCACCGTGAAATGCTTCCTGTACCAGGCAATACCCTGATAATTTCTTCCTCCGCTACATTCAGCAGGTTCAAGTTGCACACAGTGAGGCGTAGATACCACCTCCCATAGACTGTCATTGTATTCGGTACGTTCTGCGCCAGGAGCATCACCTAGATGGAATCTCCATCCTGGATTGAAGTTCTCTACCAGCCTGTTGGAGGCGGCAGTAGGAATGAGTCCTGCCACAGAGATGGGAATTCTGCCCTCAGTCGCTTGCTTGACGGCTATTGTCTTAGTTACTTGTGCGGCAACTCCTTGTGTGTGATGTCCAACAAGCAGATTTGCAACTATGAATAAGATGGATAAAGTACGCATACGTCTCATCAATAAGATTACCAATTATCAGTACGGAAGGAAGATATAGGCAGCCCATCGTGCATCAGATCACCGTCAGCCCAGTCATGGAAGGCATAACGCACTGCCACAGGATGTTTCACTTCTACGCTCTTCACATATACATGATTACGTGAAATCCATGCTTGAGCAGGGTAAAATACTTTATCCTCACCGGCTATCTCAAAGAGATCGCTCTTCGTCCCATGATTGAAGTACACCCACTCCTTGCTATGGTCGAAAGTCACATCAGCCGTATCATTGGAGAAGGTAACTCCACGATAGACAGCAAACTCCGGCATGCCCTTCATGCCATAAGTGGAGGCAAGCGACAGCATCGCCAGGCGCTCCCCCGCTACTTGTTTCTTGCGGGGATGAATACCATATTCCAGTCCTGCATCCATCAGCACAGCCATGCGCACATTCGGCAACATGCTTTCTGCCTTCATCTGCTGTTCACGCAGATATTCACTGCCATGCCACTGTATCAGACTGTAATCATAAGGTGCAATCTGACAGTAATAGAAGGGAAAATCTCCCTCTTGCCAATCATTACGCCAACCACGAATCATCGTGGTCAACAAGTCGGCATAATTACTATATCTGTTTACATTGTCCTCACCTTGATACCAGATTACGCCCCGCATGGCATAACCGATAATCGGTTTAAGCATTCCTTCATACAGCGCCGTAGGACAACGGTTCAACCTCTTTTTTACATCGGCATCATCTTTCGGCAAACGTACGGTCGGAAAAGCCTTCAACCAGTCGGCTGCCATCCACGCCTCACAGGCACTGCCTCCCCATGACACCACAATCAGTCCCACAGGTACATGGAGAGCCTGCCGTAGAGCCCGTCCGTAATAATAAGCGGTAGCACTGAATTCCCGTACACTCTCCGATGAAGCTGTGCTCCATTGTCCCGTCACATCCGTAGCCGGTGTGAGCGAAGCATTGCGTTTCACCGTAAACAAGCGCAGGGCATTATCCTCGCAAGTCATGAGTGTGTGCAGGGCATCCTCCACAGGTTGTCCCTTGAATCCCTTGATGGGCATTTCCATATTACTCTGTCCACTACAGATCCATACCTCACCTATCATGATATCTTTTATCTGTGTCTCTGTGCCGTCATTCAGCGTCATCAGGTATGGGCCACCAGCCTTTGGGGTCTTAATTGTCAGGTTCCATTTTCCGGTTGCATCCGTCTTCACTTGGTAAGGCTGTCTGTCCCATGAGGTTTTCACCTTCACCGTATGATTTGCATTGGCAGTTCCCCAGATATGACAGTCACTCTGCTGTTGCATCACCATCTTATCACAGAAGATGGCAGGAAGTTTTACTTCCGCCTGAACCTTCATGCCGACTGATGCCAGCATCACGGTCATACCTATCATCAACAGATAGCTTTGTCTTTTTATTCTCATCATTTTAGTCATTTTGTTCTTTATACTATTTATAATGATAACGTTCCAAATCGTAATCATCATGAGTCATGGTTCATATTTGATGGATACAGGCCCCAACAGACCGGCAGGTAGCAGTTTTCGCTCCTTCATCCGATAGTTGGCATTAGTCCAAATGGTGCTTTTATTTTCTCCAAGAAGTGCATTGTGCCAGGTGTTGGTCACCTCAATCCGCAACACATTCACACCTGTTTTCAGTACATGTGATATGTCTAGTTCGTAAGGTGCTGTCCATGCCACACCGCAATCTACGCCATTTAGGTACACATGCGCTACGTCACAGACATTGCCAAGACTGATTACCGTATGGGATAACTTCCTCATTCTTTGCCAGTTGAATGTGGTTGTATAACTCATCGTCCCGCTGTAGTAACTCAGCACAGAATCACATTTCGTCCAGTCATCTGGCAGATGAACCAAATTGACTAAACCGATGCCTTTATTTGCACCTTTCTGACTAAAGTTTCCAGTCATCGTCCTCTGCCATTTCCCCTGTAGAACCAAAGAATCGCGGTATTCAGGATAAGTATCTGTAATCTCTGTTGCAGCACCTTTCCGGAAGATGACGAACGTAGAGGCAAATTGGGGTAATCGGATTGCCACCTGTTGACCATTTCTGAACAGTGCTGTAAACTGACGGACTGTATCCTGCTGATTGGCGATGAAATAGATATCAGTACTGTCTGCAGCATCATATCGATGCGTATATGCAACGCCTTCAGGTAATTCGACATCCCGTTTGATTCCGTATTCCGTGAGGTCACATGAAGTATAAGGTGTATCAATGATACATACACCTGCCCTTCTGAAGTCTTCTATCTTCTGTCGCACGGCTTCGCTCAGATAGTCAGCAGCACGAACAGGTGTTGTTCCCTTCATTGGAAGAGGCAGTACCAGTACCCGATATTTAGGTCCGATGCCAGGAAGTGATAGATAACCATTGCTGGCAGTACACTGCAACAGTATATCACGATTCATAGAGTCATATTGATAACCATGGAGCGGATTAATCCAGTCCTTCAAATCCAGAATACCTGCTGAGTGCATCACACCTACAGGTGATTCCACCATCGGTTGACCTTCATTCTTAAGTCGTTTCCTTTCCTGATTTACCCGTTCAGTTCCCATCAGTCCCGGTAACATCGTCACCAGTTTATCGGGTGTCAGTGAACGACATGGCATCTCTTCATCGGTAAATACAGCAATGTCTGCCACAGGTTCACCTTTCTGCAACCATGACTGACAGTGCTGCACATAATTCACAAGTCCCGTAGCGTCATGATACCAAGTATTATCACGCTGGAAAAAGAGGCCTATGCCATCGAGCGTCATACCCGGTTGGCGGTCCATCCATGGGTTGTGGACATCCACATGGAATACCAGTTGATTCATACCCAGTGCGAAGTTGCGGTCCAACAGTGGCTTCAGCATGGCAGGTGTCTCATTCCATACACCGCGCACCTCCGTGAAGCCCTCAGCTTGTATGATGTTTTTGTGATAGATATGAGCCCCGCTCACAGCGTCCAACATATCATTGGGTTTGTCGTGTGTAGGTGAGTTCAGCCAGTATTCCCCCATCGGCACATCCGCATATTGATAATGACTGATGCCGTCGCTCACCATCGTAGGTGCTACACTCTCGGATGTCAGTTCCTTACCGTATTGATGGGCGAGATCACGCACCGTTCCGAAAAATTTCTCATTAATCAGATCATTCACGGTAGAACGGAAGTCGCGTAGTACCTGTTCACTCTTCTCCACCGACTCAATAGGAATCCCTGCCAACAGAGGAAGATAGGGAACCACATCGTATCCCCTGTGTTGCTTGAATTCCTTCGCAAAGTTCTCACTCCAGTTCTGGCATCCGCATTCCCACGAGTCCACGTGCAGATAACGAATCACGTTACTGTGCGGGCGCTCGGTAAATAGCTGATACCAATGGGCAAACTGTGTGCGCACAGCCTCCGGAGAAAACTTGTCACATTCCAGTCCTTTCCCGCCGCCCGCTGTTGCGTTTATCTGTCCTGTGGAGGTATATCCCATGCGGATGATACGCCATACGCCGTTGGGCAAGTTATCCGTCAGCCTGTTTGTGTTGCAGGAATGGGAAGAATCTCCGTCAGCACGGGCTAGCAGTTTTACGTCTGTAACAGGATAACATTCATACGTATTATCATTAGCATCTATTCGCCAGACAGCAGCCGATTTCCCTTCATATTGATCTATCTGTGGTACTTTATACAGACGGATATCCTTTAGTTTCAGCACAGGTTTCCATTTAGCGGCATCCAGTTCTTCACTCCCTGGCTCCGTACCATCAGGAGTCCAGTAAAAACGGAAAAAGCGTGCCTTGGTAGTCGGCAGTGCAAAGGTATAATCTGCTGATGTGTTCTGCCAACCCTGTCGTGGCGGCATTAGTTGTTTTACGTCATAATAGATGATACCGTCGTCAGAAGCCATCACATTCAGTCGTTCCGCTTGTATGTTATTGCCACTGTTCACAATCTGCAGACTGCGTACTGTCACAGCCTTGTCAAATTCATATTGAATATATCCCGGCAAAGCAGCTTTGTAAACGCCTTTTTCCTGATGAATATTTTCAGACCAAGTGATTTCCTTAGGATGGAGTAACATCTGGTAATTAGACTTCTTGGTTAGTTTCTTGTTTTTCGATTTTTTCAGTTGAATGGCAAAGGTGGCAATATCGCGATAAAAGTTACCGTAACTGTCCGGCTGTCTGAGCATAGTACCCTGTGCCCGATGGCCCGCCACGACAGTATCCGTCCATACCACCTTTTTCATGGATTGTTCCGGCGTAATCCATGGACCGCCTGCCAGTGCAAACCCGTCACAGATATGGATTCCCATCTGTAGTCCCAGCGAATCAGCCTCGCTAAAAGCATAGTCCACCATCTCCCAGAATTTGGGTGATAGTTGTTGTGCCTCGCCTTGATATTCTGGTTTGTCGTTTACACCACGTATTGGCATGAGATAGCAACCGCCGAGTCCTATTTTCTTCATACCAATCAAATCTGCCTGAATACCTGGTTTGGAAACCGCTCCATACATCCAATACCAGAAAGTCCATGGCTTTGGCATATTTGCAGAGGCATCATCTGAAGTGATATGTCTTCCGTACGCTGCCTCACATAAGGGAAGTAGCGCCAGTAAAATAAGAGTTATCAACTTTTTGGTGCCTCGTCTCATGATTATTTCACTTCTAACCTAAATTGAATAGTTCCTTTTCCCATCAACCATTTCGGTTGGGCAGATGGTCCGTTCAGGTCGGTACAGTTCACCTTATTTCTTACAGCTGGTATCACCCGCAGAACCGCTAGTCCCGTTTCGGGCAATGTATAGAGCAGATGGTCTCTTCCGTCACGTGGTGTATAGATACCTACGTAAGGAATATGTTGTTCTATCGGAGATATAGTTGATGCATCAGCTGTCATCTTCAGATTGCTGATACCGATTTCCCCTTCATCCGTCACCAGTTGCATCCAGTCCACGTGGGCAAAATAGCCTTTGAATTCAGGATAATCCCAACTTTCTCCTGGAATAGGATCATTATAACTATTTTTCCAGAAGCCATACTGTGGTCCCTGCAGTCTGTTTTGCCAGACCCGATAAGGTCCATTGCCTACCCAACTTTTGCTTTTTACCAGTTTTTCCGGGTAGTCCAGGGTGATGCCCATCAGATCCACCACACCGCCGAAGTTATAGGCAGCACAGATATTTACCCCTGAATGACCATCAAATGTGTACATCACAGAATCCAGTGAACCGCATTGGTATTTCACCGTCAACTGCTGTCTCGCATCATCCCAACGGAAACCAGCAAACGTGCCGTGGTCCTGATAGAGCGTGTATTCTGTCTTTTTCTTTTCCGCATCCTTGTCATCATGGTTATAGAATTGATCATAGCTGCGGTCACTCCTTCTGGCAGCCACCAGTCGGGGACCGTTACTCAGCGATATATTCCGTTTATCGATGAAAATCTGCATCAGTCTACCATTTGTTTTAGAGAATCTGTAGGTACATCCATCAGATGAAACCTGAGCACCAGCTGCCTTCTCCGAAAATTCAGCCGAAGTTTGCTGCATAACATTCTTCTGCGTATTCTTCTTTCCATTATTCATCACATCGTTAGATGCTCCATTCCATATTCTCGTCTCATCACGTTTCGATGAAGCAAGATTCTCCAGAGATGAAGCAGAAACCTCCTGTGATGAAGAAAAGATTTCGCGTCCGAATTTATCGGTGGCAGTTATCTCTATAGCTAGTTTCTTTGTTTCACCGTCTTCCCGTATTTTACTGGAAGATGACAGTTTCTTCAGTTGTAGTATCGCCGATTGTCCTGGCGCCACGTCGGGCGAAGTCAGTACTCCTCTGTCCAGCACCTTCACGGCAGAATCGCCAATCTGCGGCAAAGTCAGATATCTATAAGAGAATTTACATTGCTTCAGATTGGTAAAGTCATAATGATTTATCAGTTGTAAAGTAAGCTCATTACCCCATATCATTTCCACAGGGCTCCACACCTCTTTGATGGTATAGTACGAACCCTCCTTCTCAAAATGAGGACCCACGATACCGTCAGCACCAAAGTTACCCTGACAGTCGATGATGCCCTGTTCATCCGTGCGTAACACCCCCTCATCAGCCAAGTCCCAGAGGAATCCGCCGGCACACCTTGGATTAGCCATCATCATCGTCCAGTAATCCTTGAGACCCGCACCATGTCCGCCGTCATACAGACCGTGCAGAAACTCCGTCGGCATAAATATCTCCTTCTGTCGCATATACTCCTGCGTCTCGCCGTAAGAGCGATAGTGCTTCGTTTCAAATCCATTGCGGTTTGCCCATGGATACAGCACCACACGCTTCTGCACATCCCATCGGGCGAACTCAGGTTCCAGTTCATCATTAAAACCACCTTCGTTGCCGTTGCTCCAGAAGATGATACTCGGATGGTTTACATCACGTGTCACCATCTCCTTCACCAGTTGTCTGCCGATGACCGTTTCATGCGCCCAGTGCCAACCACTCAATTCACTTTCCACATAGAGTCCCAACGAGTCGCAGGCATCCAGAAATTCCGGGTCAGCTGGATAATGACTCAGCCGTACCGCATTCATATTCATGCTCTTGATGAGCATCACATCTTCTATACATTTTGCTTTGGAGAGCGTCCGTCCACTTTCCGGACGGAATGAATGTCGGTTCACGCCCTTGAATATCACCTTTCTGCCATTGATATACACCCCGTCGGAAGCACGGTATTCTATCGTTCTGAATCCGAATTTTTGGCATTCCCTATGTAGCACATCCCCCTTTGTATCCGTCAGGAGAAATTCAGCCTCGTACAGCGATGGCGATTCAGCCGTCCAGAGCTGCGGATGGGATACATCTGCCGTGACCCGGGCATCATCGCCTTTTACGGTTGATTCGCCTTTGCCCACAAGATGATGTTGATAATCGTAGATATTCATCTTCACAGAAGCCCCGTCGTAAGCACGGTTCAGGTAGCAGTCGGCCATCAGATGTCCGTTCATATCCGCATTGATAGCCACCCTTGCTATGTTTCTCACCGGTTTTGCCACCACGAACACCGGACGGATGATACCGCCGAAGTTCCAGTAGTCAGCCCTTCGCTCCGCCATATTCACTTGCGTATTTTCACTTTCCTTGCTTACCGTCACCTGTAGTTTATTTCGTCTTTCACCGAAATAGACACGGTCACTCACGTCATAAGCGAAGCGATAGAAACCACCCTGATGCAGACCGTTGCCCGCCTTGCGTCCGTTGATAGTGACGCGGGCATCCGTCATACACGCCTCAAATACCAGAGAGATTTCCTCCCCTTCCCAATCCTTAGGAAGTTTGAAATCATATTCATAGAGACCTTTTTCATCCGCAATGCCCTCAGGACGGGCGATGCCATAAAAGCGCATACCATATTGGTATGTACCGAATCCCTGCAGTTCCCAACAGGAAGGCACGCCGATGGTAGTCCACACCCCGCTGTTTCTGCCTCCGGTACACATAAATTTCCACTTCACCATATCGTCGCAACCATGTCCTGACAGATATAGCCTGTGCGTATCCCCGTCTGCATGAGCACCCAGTGTACTCAACAGCAGTAACAGTCCGAATATATAATATCTACATAAAGCTTTATCCATAATTATGATAATGACGCAAAACTTTCCGTTTTGTAATCACTGTCACAATTACCGAACAGGCACTATTTCAAAACAGTCAATATACGGTGCCCATGCATAGTCACTTCCCATCGTGACGGTATTACTGCCTGGATGAAGAGGAATATCTATACTCAATGGAGTAATACCAGTTGTATTTTGAGATACATGCATTTGTGTTTTTATGCCATTCACATTGATGTACAGTTGATTGACAACCGATGATACAGCATAATAGACTGTCATCCGATATAATCCGCCTTTCTGTGAATATACTTCTTTCCATATAGCCTCATTATGAGCACTTCCACCTAGGTTGGCGACTACCATCCCTCCGGATGCATCCTTCATCTCTTGATACATCACTGCCTTTTTCTCTTTGCCTAAGTCATTATATCTAGGAAGATAAGCCTGCTCGGCTTCATATCGTCTGGCTTCCAACCGACGAGTGCCTTCCATCCTTAGAAACAGCGCACTATGCGGAGCTAACTCTTTTACCAACGAATCCTTGATATAACCGATATTTTTATTTAGAACTAAATCTCTGAGGCGTACTTTTCCCTTAAACTCCAATTCTTGCAGAGGTATCTGAAAATGACAGACAGAATCCGAGGGATTATAAAGAGCCACCGCCCTCGTATGGCCATGGCGCTGCAGTATATCTTTGACCAGTACATATCCGTTGCCATGGTGCTGTACCACACTAGCCTGTATGCCGAGGGTATCCTGATTGATGGCTATCAATTCCTTATTTTTGAGCAGTGCAAGTGAAGCAGCAGGTATCTTATTGAGATCACATCCGATAAGAAGTGGCGAGTTCATCATGCACCACATACCGAAGTGTACCTCTTCCTCATTCCGTGTCAGTCCCCTGCCTATCTCCAACATGTCCATATCATTATGGTGCAGTCTGTCGGCATAAGCGGAGAGGTACAGATTCTTCTCGATATTTCTCACCACGGACTTCCATCGGGGACTGATGTCCGGACTGATACGCCAGGATGAAGCCAACTGACTCACCCAAGTGCCAGGGTATGCCCATCTGCAAACATTGATTTTCACGGGATGATGTGCTGTTCCCTGAATGGTACGGATGATTTCAGCATAGCGTTGATGCTCATCCAGGTTCAGTTCTGTGCCGGCACCACAATAATCTATCTTGATAAAGTCAAAACCCCATTGATTGAAATAGAGGTTTGCATCTATCTCTTCATGCCCATACAGACCGGCCCCCACCCCGTTTTTATCATGGTCGTAGATACTGCCACAGGTCACATAACCAGCATCCGAATAGCAACCCGCCTTCAGCCCCAGACTGTGGATATAGTCGGCAGTACCTTTCAGACCGTCAGGGAAACGTTGGGGATGCGTGTGCATCAGTCCGGTGGAATCGCGGAATCCGAAATAGCCATCGTCTATATTGATATACTGATACCCCACATCCCTGAGTCCCAGTCTGACTATGGCGTCAGCCTGACTGCGGATGAGAGCTTCATTGATATTCACCCGATATGTATTCCATGAACTCCACCCCATAATGGGTTGAGCATGTATAGAGATGGAAAATGGCATAAGTATGCCAATCATCATTGCCTTGATGTTAATATAATTGTTCATGGGCGCAAAATTACACAAAAACACGTTATTAGAAATGGAAAAATCGTACATATAACATCAATTTCGTACGATATTACTAATTATCAAACGCATTTTCATAATAACATTGGCATTTTATCACTACTTTTGTCACTAAATAAACTATCAATAACAATATGAACAGATTGATACTACTTTTAGCGTTCATCGTCAGCTCCTTTATTAATATGTTGGCTGATACGCATACAGATTCCTCATTGTCAGTAAAACACCTCACCATAGAGGGACGGACAGCATACGAGGGTCTGGATTTAGCACATCCACGGTTGGGATGGCAGATAGAGAGTAAACGTCCGTGTACAGTTCAGAAGAGTTATCGCATCATTGTTTCCACTTCTTTACGCAATGCGCAGAATCAGTTAGGTGATATGTGGGATACGGGAGTCGTGAATAGTTCCCAGTCACAATGGATTGACTATAGGGGGAAGACCTTGATGCCCAACACCATATATTTCTGGAGGGTGCTGATCAATACCCGCGATGCTTGTGCCATCAGTGACACAGGCAGTTGGAGCATGGGACTGATGGATGAAAGCAACTGGAAAGGTTACTGGATAGGCACAGATTCCCTGATGCCGTGGGACTGTAACACAAAATTCAGCAAAGTTTCAGCCCGATATCTGCGTAAGACTTTTGCATGTACAAAACCGATTCGGCGTGCCACAGTACATGTTTGCGGTTTAGGTATTTATACCCTGGATATGGACGGTCGGCGTATCGGTCATGGCGATGTACTCACGCCTGTTGGCACGGATTTTCTCAAGAAGGTGGTTTATGATACTTATGATGTCTCATCACTTTTCACTTCGTCACCTGCCAGACATGCCCTGCTACTGACATTGGAAGCTGGACAGTTCTTTGCCGTTCGCCAACAATATCAGATTAATGTCCGTCAGACTTATGGATTGCCGAAAGCCCGACTCAATCTCATCCTTGAATATACAGATGGTACCAAGGAAACCATCGCGACGGATGCAACATGGAAACTGAATGCCGATGGACCAGTAAGGTATGCCAACTATTATGACGGTGAACTCTATGATGCCCGAAAGGAACTCACGGGAGCATCCCTGCCAGACTATCCGGACAATACATGGAGAGAAGCAGAGATCGTGGAAGCACCGCAAGGTAAACTCGTTGGCAACATCACTCCCAATATGCATGTTTACGAATGTACCCCGCCGGTATCTATTCACCAGTATGGTAACAGATTTATTCTGGACTTTGGAACCAATGGCGCAGGAAGACTCAGACTGGGGACACATACGAAAAGTGGAGATACGCTGACCATCCGCTATGCAGAACTCCTCAGACAGGACGGCAAGTCACTCTACACAGACAATCTGCGCTCCGCCAAGTCTACGGATTATTTTGTAGGTGACGGACAAGCCCATGACTTTACTGCTGAATACACCTATCACGGATTCAGATATGCAGAGATAAGAGGAAAAGACATAGACACCTCATCCATCCGCCGAGAACTAATAGCCGACAGAATGGATGATACAGGTACCGAACTTACCACCGACAACAGTATGCTCAACCGTCTGATAGCCAATGCGCGACGGGGGATAAGAAGTAATTACAAAGGAATGCCGGTGGACTGTCCCCAGCGTGATGAACGTATGCCGTGGTTGGGCGACCGAACCACAGGATGTCTGGGTGAGAGCTATCTCATGAATAATTATTCTCTCTATGCTAAATGGTTGCAGGATATCTGTGACAGCCAGCGGGATGATGGCAACATCTCCGATGTGTCACCTAATTACTGGAAACTCTACACCGATAATGTCACGTGGCCTGCGGCATTGCCGTTTGCTGCCGATATGATCTATCGTCAATATGGTGATTCACTGCCGATGATACAGGTATATCCCAACGTCAAACGTTTTCTGAATTATATGCGTACCAAGTATGGTCGCAATGGAATCATCACCAAGGATAAATACGGAGACTGGTGTGTACCGCCTGAGGACGCGAAAACCATTCTGTCAAAGGATTCCACCAGAATCACAGATGGCAATCTCATCTCCTCCTGCTATTATTATTACCTTTGTAAGATGATGAGTAAGTATGCACACCTGCAAAACAAAGACAGTGATGCTCTCTATTATGAAAAAGAATCCGTCCTTACCCGAACTGCCATCAACAATACTTTTCTGGGTGCAGACGGTTATTCCAACAATACCGTAACCGCCAATCTGTTACCCTTGGCGATGCACATAGCCCCTGAAGACAAGATCAACACGATCCGGCAGACACTCATCCGTACCATCACTGAGAAAAATGATACCTGTCTTTCAGCAGGAATTATCGGCATACAGTGGCTCATGCGTTATCTTTCCGACAGCGGGCACAGTGACATTGCCTGGAAACTCGCAACCACGGACCGATATCCATCATGGGGCTATATGGCGAGCAAAGGAGCTACCACGATATGGGAACTGTGGAACGGCGATACAGCCAGTCCAGAGATGAACAGTGGTAATCATGTGATGCTACTGGGCGACTTGCTACCCTGGTGTTATGAATACATCGGGGGGATACGTCCATTGGAAAATGGGTTCAGACGCATCCAGCTGAAACCTGATTTCAGTATTCAGCAACTGAATCATGTTGACTGCAGTCATCCATCCCCTTACGGTGTAATCAAAAGTAAATGGGACAGAACAGGTCATCACATTTTATGGAATGTGCAGATACCTGTAAATACATCCGCTGAGGTATGTTTCCCCAATGGAAAGATAAAGAAAGTGGAATCCGGGAGTTATACTTTTGAATGGAAAAGTGAGTAAACTAGCTGTGAAACACACTAGTTTACTCACCAAATCTTTAAACTATAATATCTATTTTTAAAAACAACTTATTCAAACAGCAAGGCAATTTTTCCACCAAATGGATTTATATTCACCATCTTTCCACCTGAATAATTTGCGATTTCCAAGGACTTTCCAGCTTGTGTAACTGCCTTTGTGTTCTCAGGTATCAACAAAGTAAGTGGTATCGTGAAAATTTGTTTATCCAACTTGATGATGGGTTTTATGGTCGTTTTCCTTTTCCTGTTGCTGTAGCTGATTTTCAGTTGGATGGTATCACGCTCTGCCACATAAGCTGCCACATCATGAAAAGTGCCAATCCACAGACTGTCCTGCAGATGACAGGCATCTTTGAGATGATTAAAAAATACTTGGGGATTACTGAAATGATCATATCCCCTGCTGATGCCATGTGTCATGCCTACTGCCCATTCCTTATTGGCTATCACACTGCGTATCCAGTTATGCAACCAGAGTGAATCACGCTTTGACCCCAGACTGATCTGGAAGGTGCGTGTACCTACCCTGTCTCTGGAGGCATACGCTATCCCTTCTTCACATTTGCTGTTGCCCGGATAAAAGTATGTACGTGGAAATACACCTGTATGCTGCCAGATAACGGTATCATTGTGCTGTACTTCATAACGAAGCGCTTCGCCGTGTATCTTCTTGATATTGGTATGTGTCCATCCATGAGAGGAGATTTCCTGACCCTTATCACTCATCTCCTTTATCATCTCCCACGTCATACGCGGTTTCTCATCGGTGGGTTTGGCATGATTGATGGTGTTCCCATTCACACAGAATGAGCATTTCAGTCCTAGTTGCTGCAGTACGGGGAATAGTTCTGTGTACTGTTCCAGCAATCCGTCATCAAAGGTATAACTTACTGCCCCACTTCTGTTGTCCAGGAATCGGGCTACACGTATGTCAGCATTCTGACTGTACGCAGGTAGCGATACAGTCAGAGATGCGGAGAGTGCAATCAGGGATGCACAGATAAAAATACGATGTTTACAAATCATAATGAATGATGTTTATTTTCTGAACGGTAAGTACCAGTTGGACTCTACCGTCATGTCCTTGGCGGGTTTCTTGGATGCCAGTTTACGTGCCAACCATTTATTGCCGAAATCGGAACTATAGGTGGAAGTACTATTTTTGTGACGCGCCAGTCGACAGAGATCAAAGAAACGGGTGCCCTCAAAGGCAAACTCCATGGCATACTCATCACAGAGGATGTCTTCCATGGCATTGATGGTATCTGCCTTGGATGTACCTACACTCACCTGATATTGAGTAGCTATCTCTTTCATCTTCATACCTACTATCGTATCCATCTGATAAGGACTGAACACACCGTTGGTGTAACCACATCCATGCTTATGGATACCGAAGGCTGCCTTGGCACTGGATGAACCTGCTGTCGGGTCAAAGATACTGATATTCTCTGATGACAGGAATGGATATGTGGTCTGCAACAGATTACGGGTATCTGTACTGACATAAGATGCAGAAAGAAGGTTACGGTCTATACCGTCCTTGAGTATGGCAAAAGCAGCATCGGGATAACCCAGTCGGTTGAGGGCTTCTGCCAGATGCAGATAAACAGTTGTCTTACGGAACAGTACCACATTGGCATAATTATACTTACGCATCTGCACACTCTCCGTACCGTTACTGGTACGCTTGTTCAGCGTGGCAGCTCTACGCATGTCGCCTATCTTTACACTCTTCACGGTGGTACCGAGTTGGTCTGTGGCATAATAGTAATCACTGCTGTCGGCTAAGGCGGTATAGACAGCCGAAGGGGCTATCTGTATCTCTGACGTGTAGAGACTGTCAGATGAACTGGAAGTGGAATAATAACGATAACCGAACAGTTGTGGCAGACGAGTAATGGTGCCACGCAGACGGTTGACTGACATGGGGATATAGGTGATGATATCATTGGTACTGTTGCTACCGAAGATAGTTGCCCATGATGTACCGCTCACTGCATAATAATCAGATGGCAGCAGCTGGTCAGTCCAGTCCAGACTCATGGATGCAATATAATTGCCACTTTGTATCTTATTGGCAATGAGGTACTTTGTATAATGCTGTGCTGCTTCTGCATATTGTTCTGTTTCCAGATACATCTCACCCAGAATCACATCCACGGGAATAAAACATCTGGATGACTGTGCGGTCTTGGCCAGACCGAAATTGGTACTTCCACAAGTTATCGTACCATAGTCGGGTACACTCATGCCACTGTATTGTTCCAGGTCTGGAGCCAGTGCACTGACTATCTGCTGCATGTTATACTGAGGATAGTCATTCCTGTTGATTTCGCTGATCTGAGTAAGCGGTTGGGTGAAGAAAGGTACACTGCCATACGTACGGGCGAGCATGAGATACGCCCATGCACGATAGGCCTTGACTGCTGCATATTCGGGCATGACCACATTGGTACTACCAGTGAGCAGTGTAGTATCACGGTGTGCTATGTAATAATTACAGTTGTTGATGACATTGTAATACACATAGGCACTGTCATATTTATTGGCAGTAGTGGCAGTAAAGTTGGCCAACTGACGGATATTCTTGTCGGTGTAATGGGTGGTGTCCACCAGTTCGCCTCGCATTTCGTTCTGCAGTACATACTGGTCGGCCAACTGTTGCATGGACTGCATAATACCGAAAGTGAAGAAGATGGAGTCACTCTTGGAATTGAGGTCATAATCGAAGAGGTCGCGTGAACTCTCTGTTTCCAGTACATCACTGCATCCCGTCAGCAACAGTGCTGACAGACCAATCATCAGAATACCTTGTAAACTACGGATTATTATATTCTTGTTCATAGTTGTATCTTCATTATAAGTTAATTTTCAGTCCCATCGTAAAGGTGCGGCTCTGTGGCAGATTACCGGCATCTATTCCCTGATAGAGTACGCCGTTGGCAGCGCTGAATTCAGGGTCATTGCCCTTATATTTGGTGATGGTCACCAGGTTGTTGGCTTCCAACCATACATTCAGTCCCTGCAACCAGTTCCACTTACCGGGTACGGGTACCTGGTAATTCAGTCGCAGTGATTTCAGTCGCAGGTAACTGCCGTTTTCTATCCATCGGTCGCTGAAACGGTTGTTGCCCATCGTATCACCGTAACTCAGTTTCGGCATGTCGGTGACCTGACCTTCATAGCGCCAGTGACTCATGGTGGCTACCTGCTGATTATAGAAGGTGCTGCCTGAATTGAGGATGCTACGCTCATAATTATATACATCGTTGCCCAGACTGTAATTAAAGAGCGCATTCAGCGTCAAGCGTTTCCAACTGAGGGTAGCAAAGAGATTACCGTAAATATCGGGATTCGGATCGCCTATCACGGTCTTGTCGGCTGTTGATATGATGCCATCATTGTTTCTATCTACAAAGTGGACGTCACCGGCTTTGAACTCATGTACATTGCCTGCATCATCCGTCATATAGAGATAAGTGCCGTTGCCTGCCTGTTTGGCTTCCGCATCGGTAGAGAATACACCGGCTGTCTCATATCCATAGAAGAGTGCGACGGGATTGCCCACACTGGTAAGGATATTATTGTCGCCATAGACGGAGGTGGTATAGTCACCGTCGGCCAGCATGGTCACTTTGTTTTTGTAGTGACCTACGCTGGCACCTAATTCGAGGTTCCAGTCACGGCTTACGATGGGTTTACCAGTCACCGATATCTCAAATCCTGTATTCTTCAAGGCTCCGCCATTGCTCCAATAACGGTTGACACCGCCTATTGGATTGTCGAATGTCTTGAGGGTGAGCAGGTTATCAGTCTTATGGATATAGAAGTCCATGTTGATGCCCAGACGGTTGTTGAGGAAATATCCCTGAAGTCCTACGTTGTATTTCTTCGTAGATTCCCATTGTATCTCGTCATTACCAATATTGGTGAGCTTCAGACCGATGGCGTTATAATTGAATACCACAGAGGATAACGTGGTACGGGCAGCATAGTTGCTGATGTTGTCATTACCGCTGATATCAAAGCCAGCATTCACGCGTAGATAATTGATACCGGAAGTCCGTGGAAACCAGGATTCATTGGTAAGTACCCATCCCAACTGGATGCTGGGGAATATCGCCCATTTCACGCCTAACAGACTCAGCCCGCTGGCATGTTTGCCGAACCTACTGTTGGCTTCACCAGTCAGCGTGAAGGATGCAAAGTACTTGTTGGCATAGTTATAGTCGGCATTGGCATACATCTGCATGTTCTTCCACACATCATCCACACCCACCGTACTCTGATAACCGTTGGAGGCAGAGAGTGACGGGTTCTTGTCATTGGTCTCACTGGTGTATTGGGTGGAGAGATTATTGGCATCATAAGCAAAGTAATTATAACGGAATCCGGCATAAGCTTTCAAGGTATGGGCTGCCCACTGATGCTGATAGTTCAGACGGGTATCGCTCACTACATTGGTCTCCTTGGAAAACAGGGAACCCACCATACTGGTAACAGTACCCAACTCGGCTATCTCGTAAGAAGGTACGCCATTATACGGACGGAAATAGCGCTGGGAATTGCGGTTCAGACTGTAACTGAAAGTCTCTGTCACTGACAGATCATCATTGAAATGATAGGTAGGCTCCAGTCGCGCATTAAAGAAAGTATTCTCGGCATGGTTCATATTGTCACCGTAGCCATTCTCTAAAATCGCTACAGGATTAGCCAGACTGTAGTTACTGCCCAACTGCGAGAAGATGTCATCAGCATCACTCAACAAAGAAGAAAAACCTCCGATAATCTGATTATACTGGTAAGCACTTACCAACGGCGACTTGATGGCGGCAAGGAATGTGGGCGAGGTAATGGTACTGCCCGACAAATCACTGGATATGCCGTCGTCAAACACATTATTGGCTGTACGGGAGATGGAGATGTCAAACCGATTGGTAAGATTACGCATGATGGTCATATCCGTGTTGAAACGCACATTCATCCTGTTGAAATCATTCTTCTTCACGGTGCTGGCAGCTTCCATATAGCCTACGGACAGATTGTACATACCAATCTCATCACCTCCCTGCACATTGATGGAATAGTTCTGGGTCATGGCACGGCGATACGTATAGTCGTTCCAGTCTGTGTTGTTATGATATACGTGATAATAATAACCCGACGGATCGTCATTCAGAAACTTATAGGAAGCCAGTGCATTGGCACCGCTCATAGTTCCCAACATCTCCATGGCATACGTACGATACTGTGATGCATTCATCATCGTGGGCAGGTTAGGTATTGTGGTCACACCTACGGATATATTGGCATCAATACGCGTTGCCATACTGTGGCCACGCTTGGTAGTGATGAGGATGACACCATTGGCACCACGTGCTCCATAGAGTGCGGTGGCATTCTTGAGTACTTCTACTTTGTCTATATCATCGGGAGAGATATTAGCTAGCATATTGAGGAACTGTCCTGAATGCAGGGCAGTACGTGTACGCTGCATGTCCATTTCCAGTCCGTCGACAATAATCAATGGCTGTGCATCGGCATTGATGGAATTGAGTCCTCGGATAAAGAGACTGGTGCCCATGCTGGGAGCACCGCTGTGCTGGATAGCACGGACATCGGCACCCAACTTCTGTCCTATCTCCTCATCGATGGAAACACCGGTGGTATGGCTGGACACAAAACTCTTACCAGCAGAGATGCCAGTACCGTCTGTGTACATATTTTGATAACGGTCGCTCAACAGACGGATGGTCATCACCTTACTTGTATCGGCAGATACGGCAACCTGCAAAGGCAGATATTCCGGTGAATGTACATAGAGTGCGGTAGTAAATACCGGCACCTTGATGGTGAAAGTGCCCGTCTCATCAGTCATGGCTGTATAGTTTACATTACCCAATGTACGTACCTGCACACCGGCGATAGGAGCCTTGGTGCCCTGGTCGAGAACGATACCCCGTAATGACTTCATCGCATATTGAGGTTTTCTCACTGCCTTACGTACTTTGGGAGCAGTCGTTGCTTCTTCGTCTATATCATCCTGTGCCCATACCATGGAAGGCAAGGAGAGTAGACCCGCAACAAGTAATATGATATGTTTACTGTTCATTTTAGTTTCATTTTGAGGTTATTATTCAGTCTTCTTGATGGTATCCAGTTCCTTAGGACAAAGGAGAATCTCATTGAAGCGCATCTCCCTGTCATAGCTTGCCATTTCTTCCTTATTGAAGATACGTACAGAGGACTTGATTTCCAATGTGGGATAATAGGCACCGATGCCTCGATAAGCCACAGGGAAAGTCATCTCGCCGATGAAAACGGTATCTATCACTGCAGGATTGTTGGTGAAGGCTGTACCCAGAGATTTGGTCTTCAGTGTACCGTTGGCATCACTGTAAGTAAGCGTTGCTGAGAATTTGTTCGGCAGAGCCGTACCCTCAAAGGTTGGATCTATCGTAGGTGGCAATACCACTACATACATATTATAGGTAGTTGACAAGGTGTTCCGCAGGTAGAAGAACACATCAGGCAAGGCACGTGACCCACTGGGAACGAAATCGACATAATGCAGTGTAGTAGTCTTTCCTGTAGTGACATCTGTGACATCCGCATATTTGGTTGTGGCTGTGGCAGTGAGCACCCTCGGACTCTTCAGCACATCCTGATGGAGAATGGGTACCCAAGTCTCTCCCGGCATGAATGCCAGCGTATCCAGAATTTTCGCCTTACCATTGCTCATCGTTACAGTCTGGATGGCATGGCTCAGTATTTCCTCTCCATTGCTCAGTGCGGTCCCGCCTGTGGTCAACAAGGTGTCTTTGTAGGTTTCATCGCCACCATATACCCAACTGTTATAGGCATTGTTGTTGTTGATGAACATATGCGACAGGATGGCATTACGGGTGAGTGAGTCACTGAAGTAAGCTGCATTCAGATTACGGGTGATGGTGGGTGTCAGATTGGTTACACTCAAATCCTGCGCCGCTGTCTTGGCAGCATAAGTGAAATAGGGACGGATACGGTTGTAAGCTTTCACATAAGCCTCATTGGTGGGAAGAAGAGCCGTATAGTTACTGTCTTCTCTGCTGATATAGGCATTGAGTCTGCTAAACAGAGAATTGGTGGTAATCATCACAGAGTCTATATAGGTCTGCTTACCGTTGACCACCGGTCCCAGCACACTGTTGTTTACATCCAGATAGGTATTGGCAAAATGCTGATAATAATTCTTCACGGAGTCTAATGTATTGGACTCTGTGATATATTCATAGATATTGGGATAAAACGGATTGGCACCTGTGAGCAGATGCATCATGCCGTTACTGCTGGGCAGATTCATCTGACTCAAGGCAATACTGCCAAAGGTACTGGCAGTACCGTCACTCTGGAACAGATAGGACTTGGAGTTGAGTGTGGTAACCCGCTCACTGGTGGTACCGGATATCTTGTGGTTGTAGTTGGCTATGTGGTTCTTCACAAACTGTTTCAGCACCATGGTACTGTCTTCGTTCATCAGCGTCTGCGCATCATAACTGCCATTGACCGGTGCCCATACCGTATAAAACTTACTACTCTGCAAGTCATCATCAAAGTGGGCTTTCTTGATCAGTGCTGCGAAATCAGAGAGATTTGCATTTGCCTGAATATTTTTCCAGACCGTCTGATTGGCGGAAATCGTGATGTCTGTAGGGGCATCATTATAGTCATTGCGGTCGGAACAGGCACCCAGCATCAGCGGAATAACCGCGATGCCAAGTGCTTTCCACATATATTGAAATTGAAAATTTTTCATATATCTCTTGTGTTATTATTGGATGTTAATACATGTCTTCCACATATTCGCCGTTACTGGTCACACTGACTGGTGCAAATTCCACATAATCTATCTGGAATATACCGGTCGTGTTGCTGGGCAATACGCTCTTTACACGCAGCCAGTAGTCTTTTTGGTCGAAGTGCTGCTTGATGATGATGCGTCGCATGGTAAGGTGATAACTGTCACCTGATACACCCCAACGGGCATTGATATTACCTGTTATACGCTCATAAGAGAGTGGACCACGCATAAAGTTTCGAGCCTTGAGGGCTTCATCAGAAGCAACACCCTTGTCTGCTTCTTCCTGTGGATAAGTCCATCGGATACTTGGAGCGGTGACGAAATCCAGACGCAGGTCGATAGGAATATCTACTGCCTGCATGTCGGCAATGCTGGGACTGGTACCCAGATAGAACTGCATCATACCACCATGGTCAGTAATTGACGGATAACAAATACGCAGTTCGTAGGTTCCTGCCGGTACTGGCGGTAATTTCACAGCCAAGTCATACACACCGTTTCCACGCAGGGCATCACCCTGATAGAGCAGATAATCGCCTGTATCATAGAAGTTATAATCCAGTTTGGTGGTGGAATTATAGATACGGATGTTGTCTGCCCACTTGGATGGGATACGGGCACGTGTGGTCGTCTTTCCGCCGTTTAGGCTCTGTGCCTCAGACTTGGACATCCAGCGCAGGCCATTGGTCATAAATTCAGGCACGCAACTCATAATATCAAAGCGCATACGTTCATTCAGTACCTTCTGCGGTACATCAGCATCATACACCAAGATATCATTGATGGGATGGATATAACCGTTCACGGGTGACAGACTGGAGGCTGTGCTCAACGTGATACCGGTCTTCTCTACCGTATGGAAATCGCCAAAACCTTCCACCTCATTCGTCAATGTATTGTCAGTGGTATAGCGGTTGATGTAAAGTTTGCCTTGTACCTGCCATATCTTCATTAGGGTCTTGGGTAACATGGTTTCATAATACTCATAACATTCAGAACCCAAGTCATGGGTATAGTGACGGTCGATGATGAGATAGTCACGTGGAATGGAGTATGCCAGGATGTGATAGCGAACAAACATGTTGAGTGCATTGAGGGAGTCCGTATAGTCCGTACCGGTACTGATACTGGCATTTTCAGCCTTGCGGTAGTCATACCATCCGGATTCTGCATCAGAACAGTCGCCATACACCGTGTTGGCATAGTCCACCAATTGCTGGAAGGTAGTGATGTTCTTGCTCTTAAATACATCATTGGTTTCTGCAAAGATGGTATATCCTATCTTACAGGTTGTGGGCACCCACCATCCGCTCTCAGTTGTGGCGGTTCCCAGGTCACCGGTCTTTTCGGTCTGTGTGAGTGCGTCAGACAGACCTGTTGCCTGCAAGGCTTCATAGAACAGACTGTATTCTGGATGACGGGCCATCTCTTCGGCCATGGTACGGTTGGAACGGGGTATCACCTTGTTGACAACCTGCACTACACCGTTGGTTGCCTCCACATCTTTGCTGACGATGCTTGAGGCACCGTTGAGCATCACTTTGGCAGAAGCTGTATCGATGGAAGTATTAATCGTACGGTTGAGCATCGTGGTGATGGTGATTCCCTCGCTCATCTCCAACGTAGTAACTTTGGTATTACAGAGGTGATACTCTGCTATGTCCTGGCAGAGACTGTCTGTCAGTCCGGCAATATCATCGCTGGTCATGCCATTGTGAGCAATCTTGGCATCTGCATCGTTATACAGACTGTCTATATATACCTTCATCGCATCATTGGTGGGTGCGAAACAGGTGTATTGTCCGTAACTGCCCAATATCTGGTCCAGTTGCACACGTTTCAATATATTGGTGAAATCACTGAACTTGTCACTGTTCGACTCCAGATAATCCTCTATGGTCTGTCCCTTGAAGGTGTAGAGATTGGAATCATCTGGATCTGGCACACAGGAGGTAACGATGGTAAGAAGTACCAGGATTACCATGAAATACCATTTGTTGATATCATTCTTTGTTCTCATATTTCTATCTTGATTATAGATTAGTAGTTTTTCTCATACTCATCATCACTGTTGTAAGCAGGATTCTGCTTGAGACTGCTGTTCACTTTGAGTTCACTCTGCAGGATAGGCAGATAGAGTAATGGCTCCGTGCGCATCTTGGCTGTTACGCCGCTGCCGCTTGAACCATACTTAACAGCTACCAGACTGAGCATATCACTATAGTTACGGGGAAATTCCTGTCCGGCAGCATTCAGTTCATAGAGTGTCTTGGTGAGATCACTGCCCGTAATGTGACGATAGTTGTAGCGCATCAAGTCAAACCATCGCTTACCCTCGAAACAGAGTTCACGCTGGCGTTCCTGCAATACCAGTTGTTCCATGTTGCTGACAGAAGCGTAACTGGCATATTTGATGGAGTCACTGGCCTGTGCCAATGAACGGGTGTTCACCTCTTTCACCAGATTGAAAGCCTGCCGCAGTTGAATATCATTGTCACTGGCAGCCAACTGTACACGGGCTTCAGCTTCCATCAGCATCACATCAGAAAGACGATACACAATCCAATTCTGTGCAAAGTTGGCATAAGCCCTTCCCTCTGCTGTACGTTTGAAGGCAGTGGGCGATGACAGTGGGTTCACGGTACTTGTACTGGATGTAACCATCTTGCGTACATCAAAGTTTTCCATCTGCTCGTTGCCTACATCATACGTATTGTTCCAGTAACGGTAGTCATATACCTTCTGATATACTTTGCTGCTCCCCACTCCACTGAAGATTGGTGCTGCGTAAGTATATCCATGGGTGGTACTTTTGCTGTACATATAATAATACTGGCATACGCTGGTATTGGAATTGCTGCTTCCGTCATACTGGAGTTCAAAGATGCTTTCCTTGGAATTGCCGTTGACGAATATTTTGGTGAAGGCACTTTCACCCGTTTCCAATGGATAATCACTGGCTGTCTCGTCGAGTGCATCCTTGGGATAGAGTGCCTGTTTGGACTGTATCACCTGTTGACAGGCATCCACACATGCCTGATAATCCGTTGCGTCATGATTGATGGAAGCTCTCCACAGATAGATGTCTGCCAGGAGTGAATAGATACCGTCACGATTGATGTATCCCACCTTGCGCCAGTCTGAATAGCCATCAGGGGAGATGGCATTCTGTGCGGCTTCTTTCAGGTCGGTGATACAATGCTCCAATACGGTGGCAGGTGCCTGCTGGGGTATCTGCAGATCCTGGCTGCTGTTCATGAAGGCTACGTCACTATAGGGCACATCCCGATAAGCTCTTACCAGATAGAAATAACAGAGGGCGCGCAGCGCCAGCATCTGTGAACGGTCCACGAGATAATCTCCCTGAGTATAGGAGGGGTCTATGCTCATCACTTGTTCCGCATGGCTCAGCACTACATTGCAGTTGTTGATGACGGAATAGATGGATGACCAGTCGCAGAAAGTATTGGTGTTCTGGATATCTGCCGAGTTGATTTCTTCTAGTGCAGTAGGTATCGTACCGGTTGGCGTGGTATTCAGGTTCAGTTCGTCTGAACGAAGTTCTCCCCAAAGCAGCATACGGGTAAGCGTATTGGCATTGAGCAGTTGGGTATATGAACCTGTCACCATCAACTGCACGTCCGACTTGGTTTTCCAGAAGTCTTCTTCTATCGTCTTGTCTGCAGGCAGCACAGTAGTATCCATGCAACTGGTGAGTCCCAGTGCAACCACCACTGAGGCGATGATGCCCCAACGTGGGATGCTATGATATATATGATTCTGTTTCATTGCTATATGAATATGATTTTTAGATTAGAAACCTACATTGACGCCTACGGTAAATGACTTGGAACGTGGCGTCTGACTTTCGTCCTTGGCCATTCCCCAAGAACCGGCACTGTGTTCCGGATCAGTTCCGCTATACTTGGTCCAGCAATAGAGGTTGTTCGCATTCGCATAAATCTGTAAGGTGGTCAGACCGATGGATTTGAGGGTCTTCTTGGGCACATTGTAATTGAGCGACAGATAATTGAAACGGACAAATCCGCCGTCTTCCACGTAGCGTGAACTGCCCTGCCAGTTATAGCCTGTACCATACATGGCTCTAGGGATGGATGTCACATCACCGTCTTTGCGCCAACGCCAGTTCACAGTGGCACTCTGGTTGTATGTATCATACATCTTCTCCAGATTCATCTTGGCTACATTAATCACTTTGTTACCGAAACGATAGTTGAAGCTGGCTCTCAGTGACCACTGTCCGTAACGGAAGTTCAAGTTCAGACCGCCACTTACCTTCGGCATGGAGTTGCCCAGATATACAATGTCAAGTGAGTTGATCTGTCCGTCATGGTTGATGTCCTCATAGATGGCATCACCGCCCTGGAACGTATAGGTACTGCTGCCACTGGTGTAGTTGTAAACCAACTGTTTGGGCTCGCCGGAACTGGTCATCATCACCTTACCGTTGCTGTTGATGGCAATAGGTGCTGTCTTTCCGCTGGCAAGGAATACATCGTTAATCCATGCTTCATATTCCTTGGCAGTCAGATTATTCTGTTTGGCGTAATTTTGCAGATAGTCGTAAGTGTACTGATACACACCCTTATATCTGAAGCCATAGATACTGCCCAGCGGATTGCCCACCTGTATTCGGTTCAGGTAACTGTCACCACCACGGGTAGTGGCTGTCCAGTCGGCATTGAGTGATTCCAGCACTCTGGAATCCATATCGGTTATCTCATTATAGTTCTGTGCCACATTCAGGTCGGCACTGAAAGAGAATTTGCCTTTCTTGATGATATTGTTACCGGAGAGGTTCAACTCCCATCCTTTGTTCATCATTCCTCCTACATTGGCATAAGCCAGGGTAGAATAGCCGGAGGTGGTAGGAATCTTCACATTCTTCATCAGCAGGTCGGATGTGTTCTTGTGATAATATTCAAATTCTATCTCAAATTTATCATTCAGGAATCCTAAGTTAAAACCTAAGTTATAACTCTTGGTCTTCTCCCAGCGCAGGTCATCCAGTTTCAGTCCGTCTATACTTCCTGCTGTAGTCATATAGTTATTGGTACCATAACTGCCGTCAGAGGTGTCATATACTGAATAGAAGAGCGATTCAGAACCCGGTGCCGTACCGTTGGTACCCCAACTGGCTCTCAGGGCCATCATAGATACCACGCTCTTGCTCCATTTCATAAAACTTTCATCGCTCACATTCCATCGGGCTGACCAGGCAGGGAACAATGCCCACTTGTTCTGGGGACCGAATTTGGAACTGCCGTCACCGCGGATACTTAAACCGAGTGAATAGCGACTTTTATAGGAAATATGACCTGTGTAGAACCAGTCCTGTGATTTAGACTCACTGCTGGAACTTGTCATCGTCCGCTGTGCACCGATGGCTGTCGTTGATTGGATACCGGTAGGCAATTCAGACTTTACTAATTTCTGACCATTACTCTTGGATGTCGTCATCTGATAACGCGCCTTCATAGTGGCCGTCCAGTCCTCATTTTTGAAGTGCGGTGTAAATGTCAGGTCATTGGTAAATGTAAACTGCAGGCGGTTGCTTTCCACGCTTGTACTTACATTATAATCATCCAGACTGGTCCAGCTATTGGTGCTCAACTCCGCAGGATAGTAGGTAGGTGCACTGTTGGCATAGATGTCAAAGTCCACTCTGCCGGAATAAGTAAGTCTCGACTGTCCTTCTTCCCTTCCCAACAAGTCATAATCCAAGGTAAAGTCAGGAGTGATACGGTAGGTACGCTCTTTCGCCCATGCCAGATTGGCAATGGCAACTGGGTTGCCCAGTTCATAGATAGCACTCAACTTGTCTGAAGAATAGTTGCCGGTAGCAGGTGTCTGTCCTTTGGAGGAGTCACCGGCCTTGTTCATGATATAGTATTCTCCCGTATCATTACCGTATTTGTCCTGTCGGTAGATACTCATGTTCGGAGCCAACTGCTGAGCGATACCTAACAGACTGCTATAGTTCTTGTTATTGTCTGTATAAGTCAGCGCAAAGTCAGTGGAGAACTTGATACGGTCACTCACAAAGAAGTCCAGAGCCAGACGGGTGGAGAATCTGTCGAGTGTCTGTTTGATAATGGTACCTGTCTGATGGTCATAGCTGGCAGCTATACGGAAGTTGGCTTTCTTACCTCCACCGGATATACTCAGTACATGACTCTGGCTGGTACCAAACTGCTGTACAGCCTTCACCCAGTCAGTATTATTGTTCCAGTTTTCATACTCACTCCAACTGGGATTGTAGTTCAGTTCATACACACTGGTGGTGGCACTGCTGCTCTGCGATGGATTATAGAATTCCTCTTTCATCAGCATAGTATAGTCATCACCATTCAATAAGGTGTAGCCTTTCGGTTGCCAACTACCCGTAAACTTGAATGAATAATTTATCCTCGGTTTACCGCGACTACCACGTTTGGTGGTAATCTGGATAACGCCGTTGGCACCGTTGGCACCCCAGATAGCTGTAGCGGCAGCATCCTTCAGTACGGTGATGCTGGCAATATCCTCCACATTCACAGAGAGCAGCGAAGCATAACTCTCATTGGTCGCATTGGAGAAGTCAAATGACTGGTCAGGATTATCAAATATCTTATCATCCACCACAATCAGCGGTTCTGCATTACCATTGATGGTAGTCACACCACGCAGACGCATGGTCGTGCCGGAACCCAAGTTACCCGAATTGGCAACGATATCCAGACCGGCTATCTGTCCCTGCAGTGCTTCATCGGCACTGGTAAAGGCGATACCTTCCACTTTCTGCATATCCATGGTCTGCTGGGCTACCGACATCTCACGTTTGGGAATATTCAGTCCGCCACTGCTTACGCGATGGGAGGTGACAGTCACTTCCTTGAGTGAATTGTTGATACCTTCCAGTTTGATATTGAATACATGCTGGGCACCAATCACTTTGTTCCAGGATTTACATCCCACATAAGATACAGACAGATGATTGGCTGTGTTTTTCACCACCATAGAGAAGTTACCGTTCATATCCGTCGTAGCGGCAGATACGATACGGTTGTTGGCATCACGCTCCACCACGTTGGCCATCATGATAGGTCCCATGTTGTCGCTTACGCTACCGGATATTCTGGAACTCTGAGCCATTGCCGAAGAAAAGGAAAACGACAGGATGGCAAGAAGAAATACAAGTTTTGCTTTCATAACTTTACATTTTTCCTTTTACTTTCATTTTTTCACCAATGCATTCAGACGGCGTACGGAAGCCACTTTCGCTGCATTCGTCTTGTAAGCCGCATCATAACGCTTGGTTGTATATAGATATAGAGGTTGAGAGAGTTCATGTATCACCGCATAGGATGAGGTGGATATATGAGGTGTGGCATCACTTTCAGAATCATAAGCAAACTGATAGTCGCGTGCCATTCTGTTGACATACTGTGATGAACCTGCCGTGATGGTATGGGTGATACCTGCTCTGTCTTTTACATTCAGGGTACTGTTGGCACCGCTGACGGCGAGTTTATAATACTGTTTGTTGGCATCAGCCAGCAGCGTCTGATAGTCACCGCTTGTTATGTTTTTGTCAGCAAAACTATATCCGCTCTGGATATGATAAGCGATAAACTCATGGATCGTATTGATCATGGCCTGTGCCGTCACCTTGGCTGATGATTCAGCAGTACCGCCATGATAGGCATTGTTGTCGAACAGCGTCTGTATCTCTGTCCATGTAGGCAGACCGGCATTATAAGCTTCATTCATGGCGGTGTTATTCGGCACATACATCGTATAATGGTATGAATTAAAGAGATTCATATTATTATCTATGCTCACCTGTTTCTTAGTACCGGAAGTGAAGGTCTGTATCACAGGTGCGAATATCTTGAGTTGGTCTTGAGCTGACTTGGTGGCAGGTGATACCACCTGATTGCTATATCCCAGCCATTCCAGGATACCGTAAGTGGCAGCTGCATCAAATCCTTCACATAGTTCCAGAAACTCAGAGAAATTGCTGTTTCCTTTCAATGTGGCATACACGCTGCTTTCCGGTGTCTGGATGATATGGTTGATGCGGTAAGCCTTACCGTTCTTCTCATTATATACCTTTTCTATTTCTGACTTAGGCAGTCCGTCATTAATCTGTGCACCGCTGGCCACATAGTCGCCCGCAGCACCGCCCGATACATAGATGGCAGCACCCTGTTTGGTCATGTAGTAATGATTGGTGCCGATAGTCTCACCTTTGCCAAGTACCACCGTATGGGTATTCAGAATATCAGCAAACTGTGTACTGACGTTGCTGATGTCTATCGTCTGGTTGATTTCCTGACCGAACTCATGGGTGTTCTTATTGTAACTCACGCGCTTGCAGGCAATAAACGGACTGGTGGAAATGGTATAGAAGTGCAGACCGGTAGGAGTCTGACCGGATAATAAAGATACCGGATCCACGCAGTAAGCATCAAAAGCGTCATTATCAGGAAGGAACAAACCGTAATTGGCACTCATAGCCAACAGATATGCCCAGAAGTCAAGTCCCAGTTTGGAAGCCGTAGTGGTACTTCCGTTATAGATAGTCTTATCATCTATGGCCCAGCGCATCACGCTCAGTGCATCATTGAAAATGGTCGGGGCGGATACAGCCTGGTATTCATCCGGCATAATCACCGTATTCATCACATAGATGACACCATTATTGGCTATCTTCACATCATACGTATTGTCTGAGTTCTGTTTGATATAGTCAAGTTTCATTCCCATATTCTCGGCAGCCGTATTGGCTATGGTAGAGAATTTGCTGGGAACGGCGTCGACGAAGGAAGTCTTCATCAGGTTATTCACGAAGGTAGCCATGATGTATTGCGGTATCGCATCTATGTTATCTTTCAGATTTGCTTCCGTATTATCCTTTACGCCAAACTGTTCTATCATGAAGGCACCTTCGCCTGATGGCAGAAAATACTTCTTGAGTGAGGCATCATCCGGCACGAACATGGCAGCCACATCCGACAGTGTCATATCAGTAGAACTGGATGTGACATTGGGATAATATTGATTCCATCCCGGATCGAAGAGCAACAACTTGTCGGATGACACGGTCTTACCGTTAGGGTCCACGTTCAGTGTGGCAGCCTGGGAGCGACCGCTCAGATAGCGCATCTGGAAAATAGAGTCGATGGTGGACTTCTCATTCTGCAGTGCCCAGCTGTTATAAGCTTGTGTCGTGACGGCATCATAATAGGGAACAGCAAAGCGGTCGAGTATTCTGCTGAACAGGTCAGTCTCTCCGCTCTCACGGATTACCTGTGCCATATTTCCCGGAGGTACAATCACGTCCTGCATCTGCTGGATGTAACCGTTCATACAGGTCACGTCACTCTTGATAATCTTATCGCGGAACACATAAGCACTGCCCTCTTCATAAGGAGTACCGGTGATGACAGCAAAGTCACTGTTGTCACCCAGCGTACTGATATTGTTCTGCAACATGTGCTCACCTGTAAAGTGAATCATCATGGGGCGCGTATTGTCACTTACATAGTGAATACCGGTTGCACCATACTTGGACCAGTATGAATTGTTCTGAGGAAATTCAGCGGGTCCGGGGAGGAAAGTCACAGAGTCTATCACATTCACTGACGTCAGATGCTTCATGGCCATACCTTTGGTAACGGATGTACTACCTGAACTAACATTGCTCAGCATGTTCACCAGCAGTGCATTGTCTATCATTGACGAATAGAGCAACTGCTTCTTCATGGCATCAGTCAGTTGTTCATATTTACTGATACCCCAACTGTTACTGGCAAAGAATCGCTCAAAGGCTTCATCATTGGCAGGGAACACAGTTTTACTACCCGTTCTGTTCAACGTTTCGGCATAGCCCAAATCGTCCACCAATCTCACGTAGTAGTTAAATGAACCAGATAGCATATCTTGATCGGGATCTTTCAGTTCCGAATAGATACTCCCTCCCAGCCATTCTGGTTTGGAGTCCGGATCTGCATCCTCGTTCTTATCAACACAGGAAACCATCATCCCTGCACAGACAAGCGATATACAAATTAAGAATTTCTTCATACGGTTATTGATTTTTATTGTTGTTATTAATATTTGTCGATTGTTTGCTTTAGTTTACATGGCAAAATAAGTGATAAAATTCTGTTATTTCTTATGAAAATCATACGTTATGTAGGATAATCCTACAAACTGAGACGTAATCGTCCTATGAAGACATCAAAGGGGGGCATACCTTCGCGGCATGCCCCCCATCACATTAAAACTTATTATAAGATTGATATTTACTATATATTACTTATATAAATTTTATCTCCTTTATTTCACAATTACCTTCTTGCCGTTCATGATATAGATACCCTTGTCTAGTCCGTTAAGACTGGTGGTATTGCTGCGTACCAGTTTACCGGTAATACTGTAAACCTGGTTATCATTACGTGTCTGAGAAACATTCTGTGTAGCGATATTCTCTATACCGGTCACTACCTCATCACCCCAGAAATAGAGTTTGAAGTCTTTTGCCCAGAAGAGAGAAGTAGCTTCCACATTCTTAGCAGAGATGCCAAGGTCGATGATGTTGTTATCAGCAGCAGCCACATTAAATACCAATGTGTTCACAAAGTTGGTGCTGTCCAGAATCGTTGTAGGATGGTTGTGACGATAGTTCCATGCAGAGATGATTTCCGACCACTTGTCCTGTTCACATCCGTTGAGTACACCCTTCATAGCCAGTGAATCATGATTGGCCACTACATAGAAGTTTTCGTTGGCTGTATATTTGGCAATCAGCGCATTCATATCGGAATCCTGAGGGAAGGTGCTGCTGGCAGCCAGACGATAAGTGGCATTGGCAAGGAACTGATATTTACCCTGAGGCATACCGCTTACCTGCTGATGAACCTTCATGTAATTCAGATTAGAGGTCTCGCTGAAGTAGTAAGTCATATAACCACTTTCACCGATACTGGCAGTGTCATTTACACTTACCCAATAACTCATGGAATCTGCCAGTGCTGCATTCTGAATATGTTTGGTCAGATCGAAATACTCACCGGATGCAGGCCATACGCCTGATACCTTATAGGCTTCCTCAGCTGTGAGCAAATCAGTAATGGCTACATTCACATTCTTCAGTGCCTCGAGTGTAGTTACTTCTGCATCATATACGGTCTGTGCCTTGCTGATGGCAGCAGTAAAGGCAGATACAGCTGCGGCGGCATTCTCCTTGTTACGACTGTTGTTCTTCAGACTGGTAGCTGTATTGATTTCCTTGAGCAGAGAATCTTTGCTGGGCTGAGATACAGCGATGACAGAGTCACGCAGGTACTGTTCGTAAGCACCATAGTACTTCACCTGTGCATTGCTCATCAGAATACGGGTAGCCAACAGATTGTTGACAGCATCAATACCGAAACGAACACTGCAGGGAGCAGTTGCGATATAACGCAGTGTATAACGGTCAGCAGTAGGAACACTGTTTACATAAGGTGAGAAGATACCTACTGAATCTATCTTGGCTGCTGTATATTCGCCAGGTTGTCCGATGAAGAAATATACACCGTTAGCAGCCTTGTTTTTGCTGGCTGTAGAGTTATATGCCTGTGCCTCGCAAGTGAATTCATATACGCCGGCATGTGCCAATGTCACTTCCTGTGCCAGGTATTTACTTTCATGGGAACTGGAATTACGACCATATTGGATAGCGATGCCATTTGCAAACTGATCCTGACCAGTGAGTCTTTGCCATCCGCTCTTGGTGTTCTGGTTCAGACTGGCTGTATCCCAACCATTTACTGTACCTCCCTTGCTAGTTGGACTATCCTCGAAGGTACCGTTCACAACATCCAGCAGACCCGGTGTGTTGTAGCTGGCATTAACCACATAAAAAGCTTTACGGGCAACGACCAGTGCAGAATCAGTCTTGACCAGTGCCACAGAGTCACGGTTATCAGCGCTTATAGCAGTATAATAAGTCTCAGCAGTAGTGATGGCTGTTTGCAGATCACTCTTGCCTTCAGTATATTTTTCATTTGCTACCAATGACTTACAGTCATCAATATCACTCTTCAACTGAACATATTCAGCATTCAGGGTATAGTATGCCTTGATGGCTGCACGCATATAATTCATCTGCTGCGTGAGGATAGCAGGGCTGTTCACAGGGTCTGTCTGTGCCTGATATACAGCCTCTGACAAAGCGATAGAATCATTCAGAACCGTCTTACCGAATATATACATATTCTTGGCAACGACAGTCTTGGCAGAATCTGTCATGACCTGAAGTGCATTCTGTGCATCAGCCAGTTTCTTGGCATTCACGAAAGCATCAATCTGCTCGGTGGTACCACCTAAATAATAGATGTAGTTGTTATCGAACTGCACCTGGTTGGATGTGGCTTTACCTGTATTGCAGACGCCCAGATCCACGGTCTCACCGTCTTTTACTTCCACAATCTTCACATAAGTCTTGCAACCATAAGTAGGCAGGTCGGTCATCTCTGTAGAATCAGCATTGATATACATATCTATACCGGTAATCTGCTTGTTATAATCCACCACCGATAATTTGGATGAAGGATAGTCCCAGGCATTGGCAGACACGGAATAGAGATATTTTCCGGCAGGCAGATACTGTGTCTGATGCAGGGCACCGGCACCTAATTCATAAGAAACGCCGATACTTTGTAGACCGTGCACCGTAGTGAAGTCTGAATTGGCTGCAGCACTACCCCAACGGGTTCCTGTAGTCCAGCCGCTTACACTTGAAGCTGCCTTAGGGGTGATATTGTCAAAGTTGAAATTTGAGAAATAGGATGATGCATCAGCACCATTGGCATCCAGATATCTTTTCAACTCATCATGCAGACCGGAAATATAGTCACTTTGTTCACTGGCAGATTCTGTAGAGAAAGTAGCCATCTCATCGAGCGTAGATTTCAGGTCAGCCTTGCCGTTGGCGAGTTCCGTAAGATTATAAAGTACGGTAGCATCAGCTATTTCGCGCTGCAGTACACGATTGTCGGCTACCTGTGACACCTGGTAAACACCAAAGTCAGAAAAGCAGTCATCAGTCAGCAGGTTGCCGAAGTTCATCACGAGGAAGCCGGCTTCTGTAGGCGTATAAGCATAAGTGATGGTGTTCCAGTCATTTTTATAATACTCTGGAACTGCCACTGCTGCATATCCCGTAGCGGTGGTGGAATTGGAACCATCTGCATTCACAAAGAAGTTCTGGCAGTTACTGCCGGAGAGAGCATAAGCAGTGGCATCGGCTGTACCTTTCACCTTATAGGTAATCAGGTAAGTCTGTCCTGCTTCCAACATCAGGTCACTCTTTACGATACTGGCACCCGTGCCACCAGCTACCACACGCAGATAATGACTGCCGTCCGTAGCTGTTTCCACTGAGAAGGTATCTGCTGGAAGAGTTGCCCCATTGGCATTTTTCCAACCATTAGTACCTGAACTGAAATCGCCGTTAGTCACCAGATTGGCGGCGAGTACCTTGTAGCGACCGGCACGCGTATAAGCATATTCACCTGCATTGAGTGCAAATGAACTTACCGCTGTTGCCATGGCCAACAAGGAAAGAAGTAGTCTTTTTGTCTTCATAACGCTTGTATTAATAAATTGTTTATTGAATGTTTCATTGTCAGTTTTCTGTTAATCACATCGCAAAAGTAGGCTTATCCTTTATTAGTATTTGGTGAAAATCCTACTATATTTGGTACAATTCTACATTTCAGATTTATATCTTACTTATTTTCCCCCTTTGAAGAATAATACCGATATTTGTAGAAAAGTTCTAATATATTAGATAAGGAACATGTAATTTTGCAGTATCGTAAACAATAAATAGAAAAAAATGAAACGAAACCTACTATTGATTGTGTCAGCATTTACCGTGCTCACAATGCAAGGACGAGAAACTTACAACTTTAATTCCGGATGGGTGATAGACAATCATCAGAAGGTGACATTGCCTCATGCCTGGAATGAATTCGAAGCCTATAAGGTACGGAGTCATGATTTAAGTGATTCCATAGTTTGCTACACCAAGTCTTTCCGATTGCCGAAGATGCAGGAAGGAGATCAGGTCGTCATTGAGTTTGAAGGTGCCAAACAGGCAGCCGAGGTATATGTGAATAATGAGAAAGTGGGTATCCATGAAAATGGTATCATGGCTTTCGGCTTTGATATTACGCCTTTCCTCAAAAAAGGAAAGAATGAAATCAAAGTCATCACTGATAATCATAATGAGTACCGCGAAAAAAGTACAGGCACTAAATTCCAGTGGAACTATACGGAGTTTAATGCGAATTATGGTGGCATAACTAAAAATGTGAAACTGCATATTCTGCCAGCCGTACATCAGACACTGCCGTTGTGGAGTTCTCTGGGTACCACAGGATGCTATATCTATGGTAGCAATTATGATGTTTCGGGGCATGCCGCTACCGTACATGCCGAGACACAGGTAGCAAATACAGGTAAACGAGCCATGAAGGTGAATTACAAGGTGCTTATTGAGGAGATGAATGGCACGCCTGTAGCTTCATTTGATGGCGGAAGCAAGAATATCCCTGCTGGAAGCACAGTATCCCTTCAGACCAGCAAGCGTATTCAGAATCTGCACTTCTGGAGTTGGGGATACGGTTATTTATATAAGGTGAAGACCATCGTGAATACAGATACTGTCACTACCGTAACAGGATTTCGCAAGACGGAATACAAGGATGGTATGATTTATCTGAACGACCGGGTGATGATGGTGCATGGTTATGCACAGCGTTCCACCAATGAATGGCCGGGAGTAGGCAATGCTGTTTCTCCCTGGTTGAGTGACTACAGCAATAATCTGTTTGTGGAAAGTGGCGGTAATGTGGTACGTTGGATGCACATCACGCCCGGCAAACAGGATATAGAGAGCTGTGACCGTGTGGGACTGATAGAGGCGATGCCTGCCGGTGATGCGGAAGGAGACTCTAAAGGCAGACAATGGCAGCAGCGTGTGGAAGTGATGCGCGATGCCATCATCTACAACCGTAACAATCCGAGTATCCTCTTCTATGAAAGCGGCAACAATAATATCAGTGACGAGCACATGGCTGATATGAAGGCGGTGCGTGACCAGTATGACCCTCAGGGCGGTCGTGCCATCGGTAGTCGTAACATGCTGGATACCAAGGTAGCTGAATATGGCGGTGAAATGCTATATATCAATAAGAGCAAGACTATCCCCATGTGGATGATGGAATACTGTCGCGATGAGGGTATGCGCAAATACTGGAATTCATGGAGCTATCCCTATCATCAGGAAGGTGACGGTCCACTTTACCGTAATGCTCCCGCACCAGCCTACAACCACAATATGGATGAACTAGGTGCCGAGTTTGTGCGCCGTTGGTATGATTACTGGATGGAACGTCCCGGACAGGGCACCCGTGTCAATTCCGGTGGTGTGAAGATTGTATTCTCTGATTCACAGACTCACTCCCGCGGTGAGGCGAATTACCGTACCAGTGGTGTAGTTGACCCGATGCGCCTGCCTAAGGATGCCTTCTTTGTTCAACAGGTGATGTGGACAGGATGGGTGGAAGACGAACAGCCCAAGACATATATCATGGGGCACTGGAACTACCAAGATGGTTTCACGATTCCTCGGGTGTATGTAGTTTCCAATAGCGACAGCGTACGTCTGCAACTGAATGGTAAATTATTGCCGAATCTGCCTAAACGCGACTATCATTATCTCTTCACCTTTGATAGTCTCACCTATCAGTCAGGTACGCTTCAGGCAATCTCTTACGACAAACAGGGAAATGAGAAATCTAGTTATACGCTGCAGACAGCCGGAAAGCCCGACCACGTGAAGTTGACCCCAATTACCAATCCTACAGGATGGAAGGCAGACGGTGCCGATCTGGCTTTGGTAGATGTAGAGGTAGTGGATAAGAATGGTAACAGATGTCCGCTGGCAAATGACACCATCAGTTTCACTGTGAATGGACAGGCAGAATGGCTGGGCGGTGTGGCTCAGGGCAGAACAGACAACTGGGCGAGAATGACCAACCTGCCAGTTGATGCCGGTATCACCCGTATCATGCTGCGCTCCACCGTTGATGCCGGGCAAATCAGTCTGAAGGCATCCACTCCGGGATTACCCGATGCTCAGATCCAGTTGAGTACCACGGCTATCCGTCCGGAAACCGCCATGGGCATCAACACCCAAATGCCCGATAAGGACCTGCAGCCTGTACTGACCAAGGGAGAGACTCCTCTTGCACCTTCCTTTATCGCCACCAAACGTGATATAGAGATTCTGAGTGCCAAAGCAGGATTCAACCAGGACCAAGTGAATCTGAGTTTTGACAATATCGAGAAGACCAGTTGGAGCAGCGACAGTCACCTGGAGAACTCCTGGATAGAATACACACTGGCAGAAGATACTCCCGTAGATGAAATCAGTCTGAAACTGTTAGGTTTCCGCAGTATGAGTTATCCGATAGAGATTTATGCCGGCAAAACTTTAGTTTGGAAAGGCTATACCCCCAAGAATCTAGGCTACACCCGCATCCCCTTCAATAGACGAGGCATCAAAACCAATACCTATCTCATCAAGATGGTGGGCAAAGCGCAGGAAGGCGATGCTTTCGGAGCGGTGAAAGAAGTGGACAAGCGCAATGATGAGAAGAAGATTACAGGCAGAAACAGCCTGAGAATCATAGAAATCAATTTCATCACACAACAGAAGAAGCAGTAATTCTCCTTTTCACTCATATATGTTTTAGTTTATGCCCGGAGACAATTTCATTTGTCTTCGGGCTTTTCTATACTACCTATGAATCATTTATCTGCATACTGCAGGATAAATGATTCTGCCACAGGTAGAAAGCGGTCATGTCCCTTGGAATTAAGATGGGCACCGTCGCCTATTCCCTTACCTTGAAAGTAGATGCTGCGAAACTTGTCACTCTGAACAAATATATTGCTCTTTCTGGCACAGTCAAAGACGGGTATGCTATAGTCGCCACACACTTCAATAATTGCATCCACCACTTGGCGTCGATTGCTGGTTTCGAAATTTTCACAACTCCATGGGGTAAAGAATAATATCTTTGCTTCTGGATACTTTTCTATCAGTCCTTTACATAATATAGACAATCTTGACTTGAAAGTATCCATTCCTATAGAGTCTATACGACTGCAATCATTATGCCCACCAATCACAATCACATAATCCAGGGAATCCTTCATATAAATATAACGCTTATACACCCCATTCCCCCACTTTGGGAGATCTACTGCCAGACAATTACCGTTTTTCCCATAATTATAATAAGTCATGCCGTGCTTTTTGGCAAATTTATAGTGCCAGGTATTTTCTATCTTATCCTTATGATTGCGTACATAACTGTCACCTATCACGCCAATGGATTTCCCTTGTAACACATCGCCAACCTGTGCACTGACAGACAGCGCACTCATCATTACCATAAATGATACAATTAACTTCTTCATCTTTTGTTTTTATTATTTCTTGATTACTTATCCCACGTCAATCTCTGCTTCGGATGACTTCAAACCTTTAGCTTTCGCCACCATTAAGCTTGTCGAAGTCAGAGTTATAAAGATGGTCTTGGATTACCCTGTATTTTTCAAATTCTGTTTCAGCAAACAGTTTGGCATCATCGTGGCTAACCATGCCATTTCCTTTAAGTATAGGATGTCCTGTGAATGTGAAATATTGAGTAATATTGACTGACCAATCCTCCATAGTCATAGGAATGTGTCTTGTCGCTTTCTCCTCTGCGATGTCGAGAAATGCATTGACAAGTCTCCCCATTGATTCTAATTCGTTTTGTTTCAGATAGTTTTTAGCTATAGATACATCAGTTTTGACTATTTTTCCTGTCGGAGCATTTTCCCATGTTGTCAATCCCATATTCTCTTTTTCTGCATTCGCTCTTTCCACAATCACTTCCGCTGCGGTATGTTGATGAACAGCATAGTGCATCATATTCTGCATTCGCTTAAAAAACAAACGTGTAGTTGGAGCATCACGATTGTAATCAATAGAGGTAGCATATAAGTCAGTTATTTTTTGATAAAAACGGCGTTCACTAAGACGTATCTCTCGAATTTCTGCAAGTAAATGCTCAAAATAGTCTTCATTGAGAAATGTTCCATTTTCCATTCGCTTTTTATCAATAATATATCCTCGAATAGAAAATTGACGGATTACAGCCGTGCACCACTGCCTAAACTGTGTTGCCCGCTTGGAATTTACGCGGTAGCCTACAGATATAATGGCATCAAGATTATAGTAATCGACGCTTCGGGTAACCTCACGTATCCCCTCGGTTTGAACTATTTCCATTTTGGAAACAGTTGCCTCTTGTACAAGTTCTCCTTCATAGTAAATATTAGAAAGATGTTTACTTACAGCAGGCACACCTACATCGAATAAGGTTGCGATAGCTTTCTGAGTAGCCCAAATAGACTCATCACGATACATTACTTCAATGCCTTGCTCTTTTGCTTCTAAATTGAAGATAAGAAACTCCGCTGTACTATTCCTTATATATTTCTTAGCCATAAATCAAAATCATTATAAATGCAATGCAAAGGTACTAAATAATTCTACCATTGAAGATTATTGTCGGATAATATTATATTTTGTATCTAAATTTTTTTTATTGCTTATCTCACATCTATCACTGTTACGGATGACTTCAAACCTTTAGCTTTCGCCACCACTTTGAGCTTTCCTATCTGAGCCTTGGAACGGACAATAAGTTGTGCCCTGCCCTGATAAGTGGTTCTGCTGTCAGCCTGCCATGCTTCATTGCTGAGCATATCGGCATTGCTTACACCGGCATTAGTGCCGGCTCCGCTTACAGTAAATGTAAGTTTTACGGGCATGGGACATATATTTCCGTCTTTATCCACAATACGATAATTGAGATACGACAAATCCATCCCGTTGCCCCTGATAGATGTGGAATCTATATCCACCTCGATACGGGCAGGTTTACCAGCCGTCTTCAGTATATCCTCACAGAGCTGTTGTCCATGTCTGTCATAACCTATCGTCTTCAGCGTGCCAGCTTCAAAAGGTACATTCCACACCAGTTCTGGTGCCTTGTCAGCAGCAGGTAAGCGCTTCTTGCCCAGACTTCTGCCATTCAGCAGCAGTTCCGTCTGCGAGCAGTTGCTCATCACCTGTACCTTCAGCGTATCGCCCTTCTGATAGTTCCACTGTTCCTCCATGTTACTCCAAGTCATCTTCAGGTCATTCCATATCAGTGATTTACCTTGACTGTTGCCATAAGTCACCAGATGCACCATCGGCACATAAGCGTTGCCATTGCGTTCAGCCATAGATTCAGAAGTATAGAATGACTTGACACTCTGACCCAGTGGTTTCAGTCTGTTGGTAAAGTCCAGCATACCCCTCACCCACCCTTTGGCAGGCCAGCCGAATGACTCACCGATATAATCAGTGCCACCCCAATAAAATTGTCCGACAGGATAATCCTTGCAATAATTAAAGAAATCGTAACCTAATGTTCCGGCAGCGATCTCACCTTCCACGAAAGTCAGTTGCGGATACATCTGATGGTCTCTGTCCCAAAACATCTCCAGATAATTGGTAGATACCACATCCCCATAATACTCAAACTGATGTGGTTCTGATAGCAGAAAAGCTTTCTCATTCTTCTTTTTCGTCACTGATCCCAGCCGATTGGGATACTGATTTACCGTTACCGGACGGGTGTCATCCATACTACGGGCTATACCCAGCAGTTCTTGCAGGTACTTCACACCATCCTTCTCTGTCTTGTCATGGTTAATCTGCTGATACACTTCATTACCCACATTCCATAGAAATACAGACGGATGATTGCGGTCACGCTTCATCTGCATCACCATATCCCCCTTCATCTCCTCGCAGTTGGTAGGTGACCCCTTGCCATAGAAGTCATTCTCCCATTTGTCAAAGAAATCCTCATATATCAGTACCCCATGACGGTCTGCCCAATCATACACATAATTTGGATAAGGATTATGAGAGAGACGGATGCCATTGCAACCCAGATTGCGTGTAACGGCAGTCAGTCGTCTGTCCCAGGCAGCATTGAAGGAGGCAGCACCCAGTGCTCCCAAGTCATGATGCAGGCACACGCCATTCACATACACCCGCTTGCCATTCACCTTGAGTCCGAATTCAGGACTGAACTCCAGACTGCGGATGCCGAAAGAAGTATGATATCGGTCACATTCCATATCGGTATGGTGCTCCTGAACTGCTCCGAAACGGTAATCAATATCGCGATATACTGTAGTCACTGCCTGATACATTTTACCGTCGCCCACATTCCACAGTTGCGGGTTCTCCACATTGATCTGTTGGCGGAACGTAAAAGTCTCCCCACCTGCGAATGGTGCCACTGCCGCAGCACTAGCCACCTTCTCGCCGCTAGGAGAATAGATATCCGTAACAATACGACAAAGCACACTGTCAGCCATATTATTCTGCACATTCGTTTCTATTTTCACATTTGCGCGCTCCTTATTAATAATAGGAGTAGTGATGTAGGTACCATACCGAGCCACATGCAGCGGATTTACCACCAGGATATTCACATCCCGGTTGATTCCCTCACCGTTATACCATCGGGAACTTCTCTCATACGTATTGTCATAACTCACCGCTATCACATTATCCCCTTCATGGAGCATGGCTGTTACATCCTCTTCAAAATTCAAATAACCATTTTTGTGTCGTAGTCCGGAGGTTTTTCCGTTCACATAGAGTCGAACATCGCGATAGACACCGTCAAACTGCAGAAATACACGTTGCTTCAACCAGTCAGCGGGCACCGTAATATGTTTGCGATACCAGCCACAACGCAGCGGTCTGTAACCGTTTCGGCTACTGCGTCCTTCACAACTCTTTAGAAATTCACCATAGATACTGGCATCATGCGGTACATCCACAAGTGTCCACTTGGCATCATGATAATCTACAGCCTCTGCACCGGGCAGTTCCCCGAAACAGTGTCGCCACCCCAGATTGATATTTATTTTCTCACGTGCCGAAAGGGATGTAAAGATACAAGTAAATACAAAGATACAGATAACTGTACCTATCTGATGAAAATGATTCCCCCTCACAGAATGGAAATAGTTGATGCGCCTCATGACGATTGTCCGTTATTTGATTTATACTTAGTTGATTGGTGATGCAAAGATAAGCATAAATTCACAGACAGAGCTAGTAATTCCGTACAAATAGTTGAATTATCCTTCATCCGGCAATTATCCCCATATTATTGGAAAAGTGTATGCTAATTGTTTATAACAATGCAAAGTGTTGGCTGTTTAGCTTTAACCATGGTAAGCCTGCTTTCTTTCTTCTACAATAATATGCTTCACTTCTTGCAACCTTTTCTGCAAGTTCTCATTTGCTTTCCTTGAACTTTCACGTGCAGAAATAGCGACTGACATCGCTTTTATTGAAGTATGCAAAGCGACTGCTAAGGACGATAAGTAAGGGTGCTACTTTATATAAGTAAGGATGCTACTTATGATAAGTACGGGTGCTATTTATGTGGGTTATGATGGAAAAGCAATGAAAAAAAAGTTTTCCAATTCATGTTTCACACGTAATTGACTGATAATTATTGGAGTTACGGTGAAACATGGTTATGCCAACAAATGACGAAATGAGAAATTCCAATTTGTGAAGGGTGAAGGATATCCTGTGAAGGGTGAAAGGTATCTTTCACCATATTCACCAGGTTTCATCGGCATTTGCGGTAAATATGAAGGAGTGAAGGACAAAAAGACAAAAGGCTAAACTGATATACTTATCAACAAAAATAGTGACTGGAAACTTCATTGAAACATGCTTTTTAGTATGATAATCCAACTTATTGTATGATTTTCTATTTTTTCTGTGAAAGATATCACGTAACTTTGCAACAGAATATATGATAAAAACCTAGAAGATATGAACATCAAACAAATTCTGATGGTGACATTGGCACTTACTTGCGCTACGACCATCTATGCCGGGAATAAACATGCGGGAAAAGAGAAATCTCCTGTATTCATCTATGCCGGACAAAGCAATGCTGACGGCAGAGCATATATGAATGAACTGCCGGAATACATCACGACGAATAAATACAAGCATGTGATGTACGACAATGTAACTACCGTGCGTGACGGACAGATGGCGCTCTACTATCCGGATGCCAACCAAGCTAAATATTTCGCTTTCGATGCGGTGGTGAACTATTGGCTGGACCAAATCTATCAGCAACCTGTGTATGCCATCAAATGTACTTGCGGCGGAACGGCACTGGATACACTGGCACGACCTGCCAAAGTACCTATCTGGTATGCGGGTGAAGACTGGCTCAGCCGGCATAAAGCCTTTGCGGGACACGCCGTTACAGGTGACAACTCTCTGGCTAAAGCACTGATTGAGGGTGTGAATGCCTGTATCAGTACGACTATCAGTAAGGATAAAGACGGATATGACATCAAAGCTATCCTCTGGCATCAGGGTGAAAGTGACCGTCCGTCAAGCGCTGCCAAAGACTATGAAAAGAACTTCCGCCAGCTCATCACGTATCTGCGCCAACATATCTACGAGATTACGGGCGATGAGAATGACAAGGAACTGCCCTTTATCTTCGGAACTGTTCCTACCAACAGTAAGCAATACAGTGACGAGGTGAACAAGGCTCAACGGAAAATTGCAAGCGAACTCAAGAACGTATGGTTTGTGGATTTGGGCGAAACACCGCTCAAGAATGACAATCTGCATCTGAATGGCATCAGTCAGGAGTATCTGGGCAAATCATTATATAATGTGATGGTTACCCGTCAGTTATTGCCTACCAAGAAACTGTTGCCAGTGAAGAAGCCATAAAAAATATAGGATTCCATTTCAACTCTATTTCGCCATTAGGAGCGTACCATTGATTGCTCTCCTAATGGCGTTATTGTTTCTGTCCATCTATAAGAAACAGGTCATCTTTGTAGAATTATACTATCTATCGTAGTATTTTCGGCAATTCTTATTCGAAATTTCAGATAAGTTTGCAGCAAAATAATGATAGAAACCTAAATGATATGAAGATGATTACTTTCAAAACAATGCCTGTACTGGCTCTGGTGGGATTATTATCCTTACCTACCGCTGGTACGGCTCGCAAACAACAGTCTAAAATCAATCCGGAGGCAATGACTTTCGACATGACTGCTGCTCAACCTGTCTATAATGATTCCATCGGTTATGGACTGGAGGACCTGAATCCGAATATGGATAATGGGAAACCTTTCTTTTTCTCTGTCAAGGTGGCTGACGGCAACTACCGGGTAAAAGTGACGCTGGGAAGCAGAAAACATGCTGCGCTCACCACTGTCAGGGCGGAGTCACGCAGACTGTTCGTGGAAAATGCAGCTACTGCCAAAGGTAAGTACGCCACTTATACCTTATTAATCAATAAGCGGGACACACGGATTCCCGGTACAGATGTGAAGGTGAAACTGCGCAGCACCAGTGAAATGGCTTGTTTCTCATGGGACGATAAACTGACACTGGAATTCAACGGCATTCATCCTGCTGTCAAACAGATAGAAATAGAGCGAGACACCGTCTGTCCTACCATCTTCCTCTGCGGAAATTCTACGGTGGTGGATCAACACAAGGAACCGTACGCCAGTTGGGGACAGATGTTGCCTAGATTTCTGGATGACAGTATCGCCGTAGCCAACTATGCGCAGAGCGGTGAGACTGCCTCGTCATTCATCTTTGAAAAGCGACTGCAGAAGATTGGCGCCATCGCCCGTAAAGGAGACTATGTACTGATAGAGTTTGGACATAACGATATGAAGGAAAAGGGAGCCGGCAAAGGTGCCTGGTATAACTTCAGTACCAATATGAAGACATTTGTGGATGTGGTACGCGCAGCGGAAGCCACACCGGTATTTGTGACGCCTACACAGCGCCGCCGCTTTGATGATAACGGTAAGATACAGGAGACGCACGGTGACTATCCTGCAGCCATGGCAGCCGTAGCCCAACGGGAACATGCTCCGTTGATTGACCTTCATCAGTACACGCGTGAACTCTTTGAGACGATGGGGCCCGACAGCAGTGTGAACTGTTTAGTTCATTTTCCTGCCCACACCTACCCCAATCAGTCCCAAGCGCTGAAAGATAACACGCATTTCCGTCCATTCGGTGCCTATGAGGTAGCCAAATGTGTATGTAATGGTATGAAGGAGATAAATCTTCCTATTGCCAAACATATCATTCCTGGATTTTCATTCCGTCCTACGCATCCTGATGCCTTCTCCTCTTTCCGTTGGTTTGAATCTCCCTTTATAGATGTATCAAAGCCCGAAGGAAACTGATAAAATTAAAGACGAATTCAAATAAAAGCAATAGAAATAAGCGACTTTCGTAGCATTCTACCATCAATCGTAGCATTTTCGGCAATCCATTGATGGAATTTGCGATAAGTTTGCAGTGTTCATTAATTATTAAACCTATTAAAAAATTTAATTATGAAGAAAATTACATTCAAGTATGTGCCTATACTGGCACTCGTTTTATTATTCCTTGCCACTGGGCAAGTAAATGCTGGTGATGTAACCATACTTTATGCGAAAGCTTTAACTGCTGCTAATCCATATAGTGCCTGGTCTGCTGATGATTTAACAACTGAGGGGTGGAGTCCAACGACGAATCTAACTGTTGATAGTTCAACAAATGGATTGACATTAACAGTAACAGGTTCAAAAAAGAGCACAACAAGTACTAAGACAATATCCTATGATTCAAATGTGATTTTAACATACGATTTCATTTGGTACACCAATTATACTAGAGGTTCTAAATATGCAAATTATAGCACATCCGTAGAACTTTGTGATTATTTAAAATTTACATGTACGAATGCAGGAGTTGCATCATATAGTATTAATGGAACATCAACTGACATAGCTAGTGATTATAGAGAAAAATATTTAACGGTTCATGCAGTAATTAATACTAAAAATTCAAAGATGACAGCATTAACTATAACTGATAGTGATGGCAATATTCTTGTAAATTTAGCGGATCAACAACTGAATGCTGGCTCAACTTTTTCAACTTTAAAATTAAATGCTTCTTGTAGCAACTATTATACAACAACAGCATTAAAACAGTTGGAAATTCAGCAGGAGACTCAAGTTGTGACTACAGCTAGTTACACTGTAAATTATACTTATGATGGTAATACGGTGAAAACAGTTACTAATGACGGAGTTGTGGATTCTTACATCCCTGTCTTAACCGCTATGGATGGAGATGGAAACTATTTAACAACAAGATATGTCATCGTAGCTGATGCTGTACCTTCACAAGCAATTGTTAGCGGTACTAACACACTTTCAGTACCTGTAAGACCTGTATATAAAACATCTCTCTATGTATATCGTGTACTTGATAAAAATCAAGAAGAAAATCCTTTTATCACTCAGACATTGACAGAAACTGATGCAAAAGTCGCTAGTTATACTTATGTATTCCCTTATTATTATAATGATGGAAATAAATATTATAAAGCTACACTTAAAGGTGAAAGCACCAATCAATTCGGTGAAACAGGCACATTTACAGATGAGTCCATTACCAAGAAAGTAGAATACACAACTGATGATGATGTGGTATATTTCGCTGATTTCGATACTGACAACAATAACAATATAAGTTATTCAAATGGTGCAATAGAGGCAAGTACAAAATCTGAAAAAATCTCTACTGCATTAGATGCCGGATACTATTATATCACAGTTAATCAAGCTACAGGATACTCATCGTCTTTAATGAATGGTACTACAACACTTGCAACAATAAACGATAATGGCAGAACTCAATTATTTAAACTAACAGAAGCTGTTTCATCTGACGCGCTCACGGTATCACATGCAACTACTAATATGCGTCTGGATTATATCCTCATCAAGAAGGCTCCAACTGTATCCGCTACTGTAACTAATGCTGGTTTCGCCACATTCAGCAGCGATAAGGCACTCGACTTCACTAATGTAACTGATATCTCTGCTTATATTGCTACAAGCATTGATGCTAACAATAATCTGGTAATGACGAAAGTAACAGGTGCTGTTCCTGCTTCAACAGGTCTGCTTCTGAAGGGTACAGTAGGTACTGCTGTTACCACTACTATTCCTGTAGCTGTTTCTGCTACCGCTCCAACTACGAATTACTTTAAGTCAAGTGTAACAGCCACTACAGTAGCTGCTACAGATGCTACCAATAATGTTTATCATTACTTCCTGATGAGCGGAAATAAGGGTACTGGATTCTATAATGTGGACCAAGAAATGACATCTGCGGCCGGCAAAGCTTATCTTGAAACCTCATCTGCTCTGGCTACTACAAGTACTGCCAGTCCAATTAATCTGATATTCAATGATGGTAGTACCACTACTGGTATCAACACAATTAATACAGTTCAGAAGGCAAACAATAAAATCTATGACCTCTGTGGACAAGAAGTCGCTGCTCCAAATAAGGGACTCTATATCATGAATGGTAAGAAAGTGGTCATCAAATAATCATTAATTAAAATTAGGAGAAACAAATTATGAAGAAGACATATTTGCAACCGGAGATTAAAATATTCAATATTAATACATCTACAATATGTGCTGGCTCTGGAGATACTTTAAACGGCGGTGGTAACCTGGGTAATGCCAGCACAGACGGAACTACTCAGCTGTCAAGAGACAACAGTTCTATGTGGGACGATGAAACAGATAATGAATAGCAAATCATATACTTATGCAATAGCGATGGTCATTTTGTTGACCATCGCTACTGTGTCTCAGGCGAAGCACATAAGTACTCCGCCTGTTTTCCCTGATGGGACTCCCCTGTCAGATTGGATGAGGGACACGACAAAGATAGACGTGAACACTCTCGGAAAACAATATGTAATCACGGACTACGGCATATCTGCTGATTCCACCATCCTGCAGACGGAGAAAATACAACAGATTATAGACCGCTGTGCAGCTGATGGAGGAGGCGTAATCGTGATTCCCAAAGGAACGTTTTCATCAGGTTCACTCTTCTTCAAACCGAAAACACATCTGCATCTGATGGATGGGGCTAAGTTGAAAGGCTCTGATGCCATCGCCAACTACAGTATCATCCGTACCCGACTGGATGGTAAGATGATGGACTACTTTGCCGCACTGGTGAATGCTGACCGCTGCGATGGCTTCTCCATCACAGGCAAGGGCACAATAGACGGTAACGGCACTAAGTTCTGGGAGGAATTCTGGCTGCGCAGGAAGGTGAACCCTAAATGTACAAATCTGGAGGCTCTGCGCCCAAGACTGGTGTATATCTCCAATTCCAACAACGTGACGGTGCAGGATGTACGCACGGTAAACAGTGGCTATTGGACTAATCATCTCTATCATTGCAGGAATGTGAGGTATCTGGACTGCTTCATCTATTCACCTACGCAGGGATACCCCAAGGCGCCCAGTACGGATGCCATCGACCTGGATGTGTGCGAGGATGTGCTGATACGGGGATGCTACATGAATGTGAATGATGATGCCGTCTGCCTGAAAGGCGGTAAGGGCACCTTCGTAGATAAGGACAGTACCAGCGGACCGGTACAGAGGATAATCGTGGAAAACTGCAGATTCGGACAGGCCAATGCGGGCATCACCTTCGGCAGTGAGGCCTGGAACTGCCAGGATGTGATACTGCGCAACTGCAACTTCAATGGCACCAACAATATGATACTCTTCAAGATGCGACGAGACACACCACAGAAATACTGCGACGTAAGCGTGGAAAACATCACGGGTGTGACGCGTGACGGCATCACCATCAGTAAATGGACGCAGTTTCATCATCTGGAGAAGCGCGATGACATGCCGCGCTCCTGTGTGAGCAATGTGCTGATCAAAAACGTGAATCTGAGATGTACCAGGACTTTCAACAATCAACAGAAAAATGATTATTATGATATCAAGGACATCAAATTCAAACGGATAAATGCAAAAGATAAATCGGGAATCTTCCAGATGGACTGATGTAACTCATTCTATCCGATCGGAGATGGTTATCATTATATAAACACGTATAATGATAACCATTTTTTACATCAGAAGGACTATTCCTTATTTTTTATTTCATATTTTTCGGATGTTCCACTTATTTTTTGTAAATTTGCACACATATATAGATAACTAATACATTAACCTCTATGCGACGCTACTTGATTTTCCTTATCACTTTGCTCTGCACTACCCTGGTTGTGCCAGCGCAAAACTCCAACTCTACTTTCCATGCCATACAACTGACTGTGGCTGATGGTCTGCCGAGCAATACCGTGAGACAGATTATCCAGGACAAACAGGGATTCATCTGGCTGGCTACTACCGGAGGTCTGTCGAGATACGACGGATACTCCTTTGTAAACTTCAGTGAATTCAATAACCGCAAATATGGTAATAACACCGTACAGGTGGCTTCGCTGCAACTGGATGAAGCCAACCAGCACCTCTGGGTTAATACATCTGCACACATATATACCTGCTACGATCTCGCCACCTCACAGATCGTGAACTATACTGACAGTGAGGTAGATGGATTCAGAACGTATGAGAAAGAACATCATGAAGGCAGCGACATGTGGCTGTTCGACGGTTATAACGGCATACGTCATATCAACTGCATACAAGGGGAATTACATAGTACAGACTTTGTTCCCGGCAAGCAGTTTCCGAAAGGCACCAAGGTGAAAAGAGTGATATCCAGCATGGGTAACGGGGTATATGCCGTGACCGACAAAGGACTCTTCCATATAGACGCACAGAACCATCTGACTACCAGCTACCGGAATACTTCCTTCATCGAAGGATGTAAATATGAGAAGGGCGCACTCTTCTTTACCGAGAATAACCAGATACTGGTGATGGACAAAAACGGGAAACTGATAAAAGCCGTGCAACTGCCTACGATGATGGGCAGGGTGAAAGAGATATCTGCCACGCTGATATGGAACGGTGAATGGCTCATCTTCACACCGGATGCCACGTATGCACTGAACCTGAATACCTATCAGTTCAGCAAACCGGAGGACCTGCAGATTCCTAGAGGCAGAATACAGGGGAAAACCAAGCACTATACCATTGTTGCCAATGAAAAGGGACAGCTCGTGATGCTGGGTAAAGACAACAGCATGCAGAAACCCCAATTTCTGCAGAATATCGAATCCAACTATCTGACCAAGCATCTATATCATCTGGCTGAAGATTCCAAGGGCAATCTCTTCGTTGCAGTCTTCGGTTACGGACTCTATCTATATAATCCTCATACTCACCAGGTGATACAACGTATCAGTGCCAATGACGAGGAACCGATTATCAGTTCCAATTTCATCCAGAACATCTATATTGACCGGGGTGACAATATCTGGCTCAGCAGTGAAACAGCAGGCGTATTCTGCATTTCCCAAAACAACAGCATCGCCTGCCATTACTATTATCCCAGGCCCAACGACAGAAACACATGGGGCAACCGTATATATAGACTCTTTCCGATGAGCGACGGCAATATCATGTTTTCCACCAAGGACAACAAATGCTACCTATTTGATACCAAAGCTAACACAATACTGCCTAACCCACAAATCAACGGGCGCGTGTTTGCCTTCCTCAAGGACCGACAGGGACATGAATGGACCGGTACGCGTGGCAACGGCCTGTACATAGACAAGCAGCTCTACCAGATGGATGACAAGAAATATACAGTGCCTATAAATGATTTCTTCGACATCGTGGAAGATAAGTACGGCAGAATATGGATTGCTACCTGGCAGGGCGGACTGCTGATGACCAGATACCAAGCCGGAAAGCCTTTGCACTTTAAGCAATATCTGGCGGGAAATGCCAATGCGGAAAAGGTACACGACCTGGAAATAGACCGCAAGGGCAATCTCTGGATTGCTACTGCCAACGGTCTCTATCGGGTGGATGCCAAGAAGAAGAAGATTACGAAACAAGACTTTCAGGTATTCAACACGCAAAACGGACAGTTGCCCAACAATGAGATTGTCTGCGTGATGACGGAAGACAATGGAAATATCTGGTTGGGAACTACCGGAAGCGGCGTGCTCCGATGCAGATGGGACGGCAAGGACCAACTTACCCACCTGATGACGTTCGACCACAACAAGGGTATCTCCAGCAATATCATCAAGGCTATCGTCAAAGATGCCAACCAGGATATATGGATAAGTACTGAACAGGATATCAGCGTGATATCACCTAATGACAAGGATATCAAGCACTATAGTTTCGGTAAATCACAACCGGGTAATGTATATGCGGAGAATGCGGGATTTCTGTTAAAGGACAGACGGCTCATCTTCGGTACGGAAGACGGTCTTGTCGTCTTCAATGTGGCACATAACAAGCACCAACGGACTGCCCATACCAAACTGGAACCCAGCATCACAGATGTGAAGGTAAACGGCATTTCTCTGTTTAATATGGATGAACTGGCGGAGCAGCGGGCTTTCGCTGCATCACATCATCTGAAACTGTCGCATCAGCAGAACTCGGTCACGCTTTATTTCTCCAACTTCGACTTCAGCAATACAGACAATACTATCTATCAGTATTATATGGAAGGCATAGACAAAGACTGGCGACCTATCACAAGTCTGAACTATGCGGAATACTCTGAAATCCAACCGGGACACTATACATTCCATGTGCGTACCAGCAGGGGCGGACAGTGGATAGATGCCGCTCCGCTGAGCATCACGGTGATGCAACCCTGGTACAACAGTTGGTGGGCATGGCTCATCTATATGATGATTGCCATACCTATAGCCATCTATCTGTACAGACAATGGAAAAACAACTGGGAACTGAAACAGAAGATAGAAATGGAGGAACAGATGAATGACTTCCGCATCAACTTCTTCACCAATATCACCCATGAATTCCGCACACCGCTTGCCGTGATACAGAATGCCGTAAACCGCATATCCAACTCCAGTTCACCAGCTACTGCCAAAGCTGCTCTGCAGACGGCCACGAGAGGTTCCAACAGACTGCTGCGATTGGTGAACCAACTGATAGAATTCCGCAGACTGAGTACGGGCAATATGAAACTTGCCATAGAACAGGATTATATCATCCGATTTGTGAAGGATATCTATCAGGACCTCTGGAATCTCGCCGACCATAAGGATATCAAGATGACCATCACGACTTTCGATAAGAGCTACATGATGCTCATAGATAAGCAGAAGGTGGAAACGATGGTTTACAATATTATCTCCAATGCCATCAAGTATACGCCGCAGAACGGTTGCATCTCGGTGAAGATAACGAAAGATGAAAATCGCGTCCTCATCAGTGTGGAGGATGACGGTCCGGGAATTACTGCCCACCAACAGGAGAATATGTTCCAGCCGTTCATGCATGGATATGTATCTCAGGGCGGTATGGGCATCGGCCTCTATTCTGCGCGACAGATGGCACTGCTGCATCATGGCGATATCTCCTATCAGGCTGTGGATCCCCACGGTTCCATCTTCACAGTATCACTGCCTACGGATGAGAATGTGTACCAACCGGAGGACTATAGGGAAATAAAACCGGAGGATGACAACCGCAATGAAATCAAGGAGGACAAACTGTCGAAGGAGATTATACGCGAACTCATGCCTGAAGCGCTGAACCATGAAAAGGTGGTCATCATAGAGGATGACGTGGACATGATGGAACAGATCAAGACGGAGGTGAGCGTCTACTTCAATACCACGGGTTATCTGAACGGTAAAGAGGGTTACGAGGGTGTGATAAACGATCAGCCTGACTTGATTATCTGCGACGTGATGCTCCCGGATATGAACGGCTATGACATCGTGAAGAAGATCAAGGCGGATGATGAATTCGCCAACATACCGGTCATCATGCTCACGGCGCTGGATGATGACCAGCACCAGATGAAGGGGTATCAGGCGGGGGCGGATGACTATATGGTGAAGCCCTGTAACTTTAATATCCTGATTGCCCGTTCCATGCAGCTCATCAACTGGGCGAAGAAGCATGAAGCACAACTGGAAGCTGCCAAAAATACCGAACAGCCTGTGACGGAGGATGACAACAATACTTCCACCGGACAGACGAAACTCTATACGAGCATCATCGATAAGAACTTCAAGGAAAGACTGGACTACATCATCTCCCAACATATCGGTGACAGTGACTTCAATATTGATAC
>DAIRCP010000003.1:0-1905 GCA_036796635.1 Prevotella sp.
AAGATATTTACCTAAAAGCAACAAGAAATCATTGGATTATTACTTAAAATAGGGTGTTTAATACAAAATTGATACTAAAATAGTTAAATATCTTACGATTTATTTGTTTATTAGCACCAAAATGATTATCTTTGCATCCGAAATTAAATTAGAGGATAAAATGAACGCAAATTATTCAAACCTGCTACACATTATTATTATTCGACTGCAAAAAGCGGGCGGAAGTGATAAGGTGTGCATGTAGATGCGAATATGATGATGAAATAAACCTTTCCACTTCCGATGAGTGCGAAAGGTTTTTTTATTTATAATGTAACAATAAGATGAATATTAAAAACGTTAGAAAGATATGAGTGACAGATTGTTTATTTTCGACACAACACTTCGCGATGGCGAACAGGTGCCAGGATGTCAGTTGAACACAGTAGAAAAGATTCAGGTGGCTAAGGCGCTCGAACAGTTGGGCGTGGACGTGATTGAAGCAGGTTTCCCTATTTCAAGTCCCGGTGACTTTAATTCCGTAATTGAAATTTCCAAGGCTGTGACATGGCCTACTATCTGTGCGCTGACTCGTGCCGTACAGAAGGATATCGATGTGGCTGCCGAATCACTGCAGTATGCCAAGCATAAGCGCATACATACAGGTATCGGTACAAGTGACTCGCATATCAAGTATAAATTCAACTCCAACCGTGAGGAAATCATTGAACGTGCCGTGGCTGCCGTAAAGTATGCCAAAAAGTACGTGGAAGATGTGGAGTTCTATGCTGAGGATGCCGGACGTACAGACAATGAATATCTCGCCCGTGTGGTGGAAGCCGTCATCAAGGCGGGTGCCACAGTGGTGAATATCCCCGATACCACCGGTTATTGTCTGCCTGATGAATACGGTGCCAAGATCAAGTATCTGATGGACCACGTGGACGGCATAGACAAGGCGCGTATCTCTACCCACTGTCATAACGACCTGGGCATGGCGACTGCCAATACACTGCAGGGCGTGCTCAACGGAGCCCGACAGGTGGAGGTGACCGTCAATGGTATCGGTGAACGTGCCGGTAATACTTCGCTCGAGGAAATTGCTATGATACTCAAGTGCCATAAGCATATCGGTGTGGACACCAATATCAATACCACGAAGATATGTCCTATCTCACGTATGGTATCTAGTCTGATGAACATGCCCGTACAGCCTAACAAGGCTATTGTGGGTCGCAATGCGTTTGCACACTCCAGTGGTATCCATCAGGACGGCGTGCTGAAGAATGCACAGACTTATGAGATTATGGATCCTAAGGATGTGGGCTTGGACGACAATGCCATCGTGCTGACTGCACGCAGTGGTCGCGCAGCGCTGAAATATCGTCTGCACGTGAACGGCGTGGATGTGACTGATGAGGAGAAGCTCGACAAGATATACAAAAACTTCCTAGTATTGGCTGACAAGAAGAAGGAAATCACGGATGATGATGTACTGATGCTTGCTGGTGCAGACAGGGCAGAAGCACATGCAGTGAAACTTGACTTCCTGCAGGTGACTACCGGTATGGGCGTAAAGAGCGTGGCAAGCATCGGTCTGGACATCACCGGACAGAAGTTTGAGGAAGCTGCATCTGGCAACGGTCCTGTGGATGCTGCCATCCGTGCGCTGAAGAAGATAATTCAGAAGCAGATGACGCTGAAGGAATTCACCATTCAGGCTATCTCCAAAGGAAGCGACGATGTGGGTAAGGTACACATGCAGGTGGAATATGACGGTAATCTGTATTATGGTTTTGGTGCCAACACGGATATCGTGACTGCTTCTGTGGAGGCTTACATCGACTGTATCAACAAATTCAGAAAATAAAAACTCAATATACATACAATGAACACATTATTTGATAAAATCTGGGATAAGCACGT
>DAIRCP010000003.1:2005-52242 GCA_036796635.1 Prevotella sp.
AACTCAATATACATACAATGAACACATTATTTGATAAAATCTGGGATAAGCACGTGGTACAGATTGTAGACGACGGTCCCACCCAATTATATATCGACCGCCTCTACTGCCATGAGGTGACTTCACCACAGGCTTTCGATGGTATGCGCAAGCGCGGACTCAACTGTTTCCGTCCTGACCATATCTACTGTATGCCTGACCATAATACGCCGACACATGACCAGGATAAACCTATCGCTGACCCTATCTCCAAAAAGCAGGTGGATACGCTCGCCAAGAATGCCAAGGATTTCGGCCTGACGCATTATGGCATGCTGAGCAAGGACAACGGCATCATCCATGTAGTAGGTCCGGAAAAGGGACTCTCACTGCCGGGTATGACCATTGTATGCGGTGACTCACATACATCTACACACGGTGCCATGGGTGCTGTGGCATTCGGTATTGGTACCAGTGAGGTGGAGATGGTAATGGCTTCTGAATGTATACTACAGCAGAAACCGAAGTCTATGCGCATCAAAATCAATGGTAAGTTGGGTAAAGGCGTGACGGCTAAAGACGTGGCGCTCTATCTGATGAGCAAACTCACTACTTCCGGTGCTACGGGTTACTTCGTGGAATATGCCGGACAGGTGGTGGAAGAGATGAGTATGGAAGGTAGACTTACGCTCTGCAACCTGAGTATAGAGATGGGTGCACGCGGCGGTTTTGTGGCTCCTGACGAGACAACCTTTGCCTACATCAAGGGACGCGAGTTTGCACCTAAGGGTGATGAATGGGACAAAGCGCTGGCTTACTGGAAGACACTGAAGAGCGGCGATGATGCCGTGTTCGACAAGGAACTTTCCTTTGAGGCTGCAGACATCGAGCCACGCATCACTTACGGTACTAACCCGGGCATGGGTATCGGCATCACCGAATCTGTCCCTGCATTGGATACAATTGATGCATCCGGCAAGGCTTCCTATATGAAATCACTCAATTATATGGGCTTTGAACCCGGAGAGAAACTCCTGGGACATCCTATCGACTATGTATTCCTGGGTGCCTGCACCAACGGACGTATAGAAGATTTCCGTGCTTTTGCATCTCTGGTGAAGGGACACAAGAAGGCTGACAACGTGACGGCATGGCTCGTTCCTGGCAGTTGGGCTGTGGATAAACAGATACGCGAAGAAGGACTGGACAAGGAACTGGAGGCGGCCGGATTTGCCATCCGTCAACCAGGATGTTCTGCCTGTCTGGCCATGAACGACGATAAGATACCCGCAGGTAAATATTCCGTGAGTACCAGTAACCGTAACTTCGAGGGCAGGCAGGGACCAGGTGCCCGTACCATCCTCGCATCACCGCTCGTAGCTGCCGCAGCTGCCGTGACCGGTAAAATAACAGACCCAAGAACCCTCATGTAATTCCATTCAAAGATATGAAACAGAAATTTAATGTCATCACAAGTACATGTGTGCCACTTCCTCTGGAGAACGTGGACACCGACCAGATTATACCAGCCCGTTTCCTGAAAGCAACCGACAAGGAAGGATTCGGCGACAACCTGTTTCGCGACTGGCGTTACGACAAACAGGGAAACCCCATCAAGGACTTTGTGCTCAATGACCCTACCTACAGCGGATGTATCCTCGTGGCAGGCAAGAACTTCGGCTCGGGAAGCAGTCGTGAGCATGCAGCATGGGCCATTGCGGGTTATGGATTCCGTGTGGTAGTGAGCAGTTTCTTCGCTGATATCCACAAGAACAACGAACTGAACAACTTCGTGTTACCTGTGGTGGTTACTGAGCCATTCCTGGCTGAACTATTCGCCAGCATCAAGGCGAACGCGAAGATGGAAGTGGAAGTGGACCTGCCCAACCAGACCATCACCAATAAGGCTACCGGCAAGAGTGAGAAATTTGAAATCAACGGCTATAAGAAACATTGTCTGATGAACGGACTGGACGATATTGACTATCTGATACAGAACAAAGACAAGATAGAACAATGGGAAAAGTGCTGCAGATAAAACATGCGACGGAAGGCGGAGAGGAGCCATTCATAGAAATCATGGACTGTACGCTACGTGACGGCGAACAGACCAGTGGCGTATCTTTCCTGCCTCACGAGAAACTCATGATTGCCCGGATGCTGCTCTATGATCTGAACGTGGACCGTATAGAGGTGGCGTCGGCGAGAGTGTCGGAGGGTGAGAAGGAGGCCGTGAGCATGATATGCAGATATGCCCGAAGGATAGATATGCTTGATAAGGTGGAAGTGCTTGGCTTCGTGGACGGACAACTCTCCATCGACTGGATAGCTGAGTGTGGATGCAGACATATCAATCTGCTTGCCAAAGGTTCGCTGAAGCACTGTACGCAGCAGTTGCACAAATCACCGGAACAGCATATCGCCGAAATTAAGGCATCGCTGGACTATGCTCAGAAAAAGGGCATCGGCGTGAACCTCTATCTGGAGGACTGGAGTAACGGCATGAAGGACTCTCCAGAATATGTCTACCAGATTATGGATGCGCTCTGCAACAGTACAATAGAGCGATTTATGCTGCCTGATACACTGGGCATCATGAACCCGCTGCAGGTGATAGAATTCTTCCGTAAGATGATTAAGCGCTATCCGGGTACACACTTCGACTTCCATGCGCATAATGACTATGACCTTGCTGTGAGCAATTCTTTGGCTGCTGTGCTGAGCGGTGCCAAGGGACTGCATGTGACTGTCAACGGACTGGGTGAGCGCTGCGGTAATGCTCCGCTCTCCAGTGTGCAGGTAATCATGAAAGACCAGTTTCAGGCGAAGACGAATATCCGTGAAGACAGGCTGATGGAAATCAGCAGACTGGTGGCGAGTTACTCGGGTATCGCCATTGCGCCCAACCAACCTATCGTGGGTGAGAATGTGTTTACACAGGTGGCGGGTGTGCATGCTGATGGTGACAACAAGGACAACTTGTACTGTAATGCCCTGTTGCCTGAACGTTTCGGCAGAAAGCGTGAATATGCGCTGGGTAAAAACAGCGGTAAGGCGAACATCGCCCGTAATCTGCAGGAATTGGGGCTGGAACTGACTCCCGAACAGACCAAACGCGTGACCAAGAGAATCACAGAACTGGGTGACCGCAAGGAAATAGTGACGCAGGATGACCTGCCCTTCATCGTATCGGATGTATTGAAGCATGATACGACGGACGACAAGGTGAAATTGCTCAGTTATATGGTGAGTTCATCTTACGGACTCAAACCTATTGCCAGTATCAAGGTGTCCATCAACGGACATCATTACGAGGCTGATTCCACTGGTGACGGTCAATATGATGCTTTTGTGAAGGCGCTGCGCAAGATATATCTGGACTCACTGGGACGTACTTTCCCCATTCTGTCTAATTATGCGGTGAGTATTCCTCCAGGCGGTCGTACGGATGCTTTGGTGCAGACTGTCATCACATGGCGTAACGGCGATAAGATGATACGTACACGAGGACTGGATGCTGACCAGACGGAGGCTGCCATCAAGGCTACCTTCAAAATGCTGAATATATATGAAAACGAACAACAACAAAATAATCAATAAGATATGAAACTGAAAATTGCTGTGTTGCCAGGTGATGGCATCGGACCAGAGATTATGACTCAGGGCGTGGCTGTAATGAAAACCATCGCTGCTAAGTTCGGTCATGAATTTACTTACGAGGAGGCTATCTGCGGTGCACATGCCATCGATGAGGTGGGTGATCCATTCCCAGAGGCTACCTTCCAGACATGTATGAACGCTGATGCTGTGCTCTTTGCTGCTGTGGGTGACCCTAAATTTGATAATAATCCTACGGCTAAGGTGCGTCCTGAACAGGGACTGTTGGCCATGCGCAAGAAACTGGGCCTCTTTGCCAATGTACGTCCGGTAGCTACTTTCGACTGCCTGCTCCATAAGAGTCCATTGAAGGATGAACTGCTGAAAGGTGCCGACTTCGTGGTGATACGCGAACTAACTGGCGGTATGTACTTCGGCGAGAAGTATCAGGACAATGACAAGGCTTACGATACGGATATTTATACCCGTCCGGAAATAGAGCGAATCTTGAAGGTGGCTTTTGAATATGCCATGAACCGCAGAAAGCATCTGACGGTAGTAGATAAGGCCAATGTGCTGGCATCCAGCAGACTGTGGCGCCAGATTGCCAAGGAAATGGCCCCCAAGTATCCTGAGGTGACTACCGACTATATGTTTATCGACAATGCTTCTATGCGTGTGCTCACGGAACCCCGCTTCTTTGATGTGGTGGTGACTGAGAATACATTCGGTGATATACTGACCGACGAGACCAGTTGTATTACGGGTAGTATGGGTCTGCAGCCCTCTTCTTCACTGGGTTTGCATACGCCATTGTTTGAACCCGTACACGGAAGTTGGCCTCAGGCAGCCGGACAGAACCTGGCTAACCCAGTAGCACAGATACTCTCTGCTGCTATGTTGCTGGAGCACTTTGGTCTGAACAAGGAAGGTGCACTCATCCGCAAGGCTGTGGATGCTTCATTGGATGCTAATGTACGCACACCTGAGATTCAGGTTGAGGGCGGCAAGAAATATGGTACCAAGGAAGTAGGTGCATGGATTGTGAACTACATTGAAAAGGCCTGATGATCAGACACTCAATCCTGATAGCAGCGCTATGGCTGGGAGGTACTGCACTGTATGCGCAGACAGCCCAGCAATGGCGCGACTCCATGGAGGTGCTCAACAGGCAGATTAAACTGGAGCCGAAGTACAATGTGGATACGCATCTGCACAAAGCAGCTGTGAATCTACAGTTACAGCAGTTTGACTATGCCATCGAGGAGTACACCACCATCCTTACTTATTCTGCGCATAATCCTGCAGCACTCTTTTATCGTGCTTATGCACATGAGAATCTGCGTCACTACGTGCTTGCCTGCAATGACTATAAAGAGTTGCTCAAGTGGGTGCCACTTCATTTTGAGGCACGATTGGGGCTCTCTTATGTATATCAGCAGATGAATGACAAGCAGGGGGCTTATGATGAACTCAATGCATTGGTGGAACAGCATCCCGACAGTGCTACGGCTTACGTGGCACGAGCATCTTTTGAACAGAATGTGCTGAAGCAGCCTTCTGTGGCACTGTATGACTGGCAGCAGGCTTCCAAACTGAATCCTGCTAACCGGGAATACCAGATATCGCAGGTGAAACTGCTGATAGACATGAAGCGGCGGGAGGAAGCACGCGACCTGATGGACAAGATGGTACATGCAGGTGTTCCCCGCGGTTCATTGCAGTTTTACTATCAGAAATGTAAGTAGTGATAATAAGGAAAATAAAAAATGCAGGTAACATCAGTTACCTGCATTTTTTATTGTTTTTATCAGTTAAATATATGGTTTATTCGTCACCGGTGAAATCAGAGATGCCTTCAGCCAATTCATCGGGGTCAGTCTCTATTTCAAAGGTAGTACGATAATTCTCTTCGTTGATATCCTCCAGTTCGGTAGGTTCCTCCGGCATTTCCTCATCGTCCTCATCAGGCTTGTTGTAGGTATCCTCTGGCAGGTCAACATCCTCATCGTCATCCTCGTCGCTGTCGCTGTCGCCTTCTTCCTTTGTAGGAGAGAACTGCAATTTAGGTTTCTCCACCAGTGGTTTGAGTTTGGCAAAGATGGCTTCCACCCAGGCACCCTTAGGAATCTCGAGAACCTCGAAACCATCATCCACTTTCTTTTCATACATGCCTCCGGCTTTGTGCAGGCGGTCTTTGGGAAGGGTAGTTGTGGAGATATCGAATCCACTCTCGATGATATCCTGGATACTCTGTGACAGAGACTCCCATCCGCCACCGAAGTTACGGTCAATCACCTCCATTAGTTTGGCAGCAGAGATGTGACGGATATTCTCATAGGTCAAATCGGTGACGCGCATGATAGGGCGCTTCTTGATAGCCCAGGTGAGCTTGGAACTATCGTCAATCCTGATTTGGCCGATTTTATAGCCCAGTCGTTCATATTTTTTCTTCTGTAATCCACCGTCTTCGGGAAGCTCCTCAACAGAGAAAGCACTCTTGATGATATCGATGTATTTACGTGTGTTCTCTCTGACATCCGCATCCTTTTCGGCGCTTTCCCACATGCGGAATACGTCATTCTCCTGCAAGTCCCATACAGAGCTTTTAGTCAAGCTTTTTAGCTGCAGAGGCTTCTTGCTTTTGTCTTGCATATTGTTTGAATCACTCATAGTCGTATCTGTAATTTTGCTGCAAATGTATATACTTTATTTTTTATTCACAAGTTTTTCGGCATATTTTTTGGTTAATTTCCTAAATTGAAGTAATTTTGCACATCAAGATATAAAAGATAAAGGATGTCGGAGCCATTGGCAGAGCGGATGCGACCCACTTCGCTCGATGATTATATAGGTCAGCAGCACCTTGTAGGCAAGGATGCTGTATTGCGCAAGATGATTGATTCGGGGCGCATCTCTTCGTTTATTCTCTGGGGGCCTCCTGGAGTAGGAAAGACTACGTTGGCTCAGATTATTGCCCATAAACTGGAAACTCCTTTTTATACCCTGAGTGCTGTGACAAGCGGTGTGAAGGATGTGCGTGACGTGATAGAGCGTGCGCAGAAAGGCAGATTCTTCAATGAAGCGTCGCCTATCCTCTTTATCGATGAGATTCACCGCTTCTCCAAGTCGCAGCAGGACTCACTGTTGGGTGCTGTGGAAAAAGGTGTCGTGACGCTTATCGGTGCTACGACGGAAAATCCTTCCTTTGAGGTTATCAGACCGTTGCTTTCACGCTGTCAGTTGTATGTACTCAAATCCTTGGAAAAGGATGATCTGCTGCAACTCCTGCAACGTGCCGTGACCAAAGATGTGGAACTGAGCAAGCGCAAGATTACGCTTAAGGAAACGGATGCCATATTGCGCTATAGCGGTGGTGATGCCCGCAAATTGCTCAACATCCTGGAACTGGTGGTGGAAGCTTCTACTACCGACGAGGTAGAGATTACCGACGAGATGGTGGTGAGCAGACTACAGCAGAATCCCTTGGCTTACGACAAGGACGGCGAGATGCACTATGACATCATCTCCGCCTTCATCAAGAGCATCAGGGGGAGTGACCCCGATGCGGCTCTCTACTGGTTGGCACGGATGATAGAAGGAGGCGAGGATCCGAAGTTTATTGCCCGCAGACTGGTGATAAGTGCAGCTGAGGACATCGGACTGGCCAATCCCAATGCATTACTGTTAGCAAATGCTGCCTTTGATGCGGTAGCTAAAATAGGATGGCCGGAAGGCAGAATACCGCTGGCTGAAGCTACGGTATATCTGGCTACCAGTGAGAAGAGTAACTCGGCTTATCTGGGCGTGGATGCTGCTATCGAACTGGTGAGGCGCACGGGCAACCAGCCTGTTCCGCTGCCTATCCGCAATGCACCTACCAAACTGATGAAGGACCTGGGCTATCATGACGGTTATAAGTATCCGCATGACTATCCTGGACATTTCACACAACAACAATATATGCCAGAGGCTCTGCAACAGGAACGGTTGTGGCATGGACAGCATAGTAACGGCGAAGAGAAACTATATCAGCGGATGGTGAGTTACTGGGGTAAAAGATACGAAAAATAGAAGATGTAAAAATACAGCGGGTGTTATGAGGCAGCCGATGTATGAAGATGTTAGGTCAAAATAATAAGAAAAATGAGTATGAAGAAAATTGTAATCTTAGATGGGTATGCATCTAATCCAGGTGATTTGTCCTGGGATGAACTGAAAAATATGGGTGAACTCACTGTCTATCCACGTACAAAAAAGGAAGAAGTAATCGCCCGCATCGGTGATGCGGAAATCATATTAACCAATAAAGTGACTATTGATGATGCCATCATGTCGGCTACTCCAAACTTGAAGTATATCGGTGTGCTGGCTACAGGATATAATATCGTGGATGTGTCTGCCGCCAACCGTCATGGTATCACGGTGACCAATATTCCCGCTTATAGTACTGACAGCGTGGTACAGATTGTATTTGCACATATACTGAATATTACCAATCAGGTGGCACACTATGCTTCTGAGAGTCGTGACAAGCGGTGGTGCAAGAGCGCTGACTTCTGCTACTGGGATACACCACTGACGGAACTGTCTGGTAAAACCATTGGTATCGTGGGACTGGGCAATATCGGTATGAAAGTGGCACAGACAGCCCGTTGTTTCGGCATGGATGTATTTGCCTGCACCAGTAAGAATGCGGCCGACCTGCCACAGGGGATTATGAAGACTACCTTTGACGGTCTGCTGTCAGTGGCTGATATCCTCACGCTGCATTGTCCCCTCACTCCTGATACCTATCACAAGGTGAACGGCGATACACTGAAACATATCAAACACGGAGCGATACTCATCAATACGGGAAGAGGACCGCTGGTGGATGAACTAGCAGTGGCAGAGGCACTGAAGAGGGGACAGTTGGGTGCTTATGGTGCTGATGTGATGGAACAGGAACCACCTGCCGCCGACAATCCCCTGTTGGCTTGTGATCATGCTTATATCACACCTCACGTGGCCTGGGCTACATTTGAAGCTCGTCAACGTCTGAACAAGACTGCTATCAATAATGTACGCGCATATCTGAACGGCGCACCAGTGAATACAGTAAAGGCTTAATAACTAGTACAGCATAGTATATCTCAGATATGACGATACAGGTAGAGATTATTCAGCTTATCATCGAGTTTTTGGGAACATTCGCTTTTGCCATCTCGGGTATCCGACTGGCAGCAGCGAAGCATTTCGACTGGTTTGGCGGTTATGTCTGTGGCATGGTGGTGGCAATCGGCGGCGGTACCATCCGTGACGTGCTACTAGGTGTCACACCTTTTTGGATGACCAATCCCGTATATATCGTCTGTACAGGTATGGCATTATTAGTGGTGATATTGTTTTCCCGACAGTTGAAAAAACTGGACCGTGCCTGGATGATGTTTGATACACTGGGTTTGGCACTGTTTACTATTGCCGGAATCCAGAAAAGTCTGGCTTACGGTCAACCGTTCTGGGTATCCATCATTATGGGGTGTATCACAGGTGCTGCTGGTGGCATTATCCGTGATGTCCTATTGAATAATGAACCCGTGATATTCCGTACGGATATTTATGCTATGGCGAGTGTATTGGGCGGTATCTGTTATTGGGCAATGGTACAGTTACATATTCCCATATCCATTACCGTCATTGTGAGTTTTTCTATCGTGTGTGTGGTCAGGTTCCTATCTATTCGTTATCATATTATGCTGCCCATTCTGCATGATGAGGACGGGGAGGATGACAACTGAGCGGGCACTTATTCCCGATAAATCCATTTCAGTATGTGATTAATCCAATTGATATTGAATCTGAACCAGCGGTAATTACTTGTGAGCTTACCTCCGAAACTCAGCAGAAAATCACGGTAGTGGCTCCGCTTGAGAGGCAGACCTGCATCCAGAAATACAATATGGCGATATCCATGCAGATAGGCATACTGTATGGCATTCCATATGGTCATCAGGTCTGGATGGATGACGCGGAATGACTTCCGCCTGAAGGCTGCATACCACAGAAATGCTTCTGTATCGCTGTATGCACATGCACTGCAGCCCACAACGTGGTGATGATATTTGGTGATGAAAAGACGACCATGTTCTGTTTTGGCGAACAGTCTGAAAAATGCTTCATCAGGAATATAGCGCTTCATCTTCAACTTGAAGTGCTGGTGCAGTAATTGATAGAATGCATTGAAATCTTCATCGGTCTCGACGAGTTGAGAAGTGACACCCATTTTTTTGATTCTGTTCAGTCGTTTCAACTGTCGTTCACTAAGGCGGGATTCTGGTGCGTCATCATGCAGTGAGTTACGGATGTTGAGCCATTTTACAGGGAAGAAGTTCAACTGCTTCATCACTCGATATCCGAACATCTTATTGCCCATGTTGCTCATCTCGAAATATAGCGCCCAGAAAGAAATCCTCTTACAGAGAGCCTGTATCATATAGTAGAGTAGTTTTTCCCGTGGATAGTCGGTGGCCGCATAGTCGCCCATGCCGAGAATCTGGCAGTGGGTGTAGAGAAAAGGTGGCATCCAACTGCCTCTGTATCTCATGACAGCCAGCAGATGACTCACAACTTCCCCTGCTGTTGTACTTACAGTCACCATGTAGGGGGTAGTCCTAGGGGTGATTTCATACAACATGAATAATGATTTGCTGTGAAAATAGTCGGCACAGTCTATGTTGGGCAAATCGTTACTATGTGTGAATATATGGGTGACCAACTCTTCCATACCGCAAAAATAGCGATTTTATTTTAAATAATGAAAATAGAACGGAGAAATTGCTATTTTTTCTGTAACTTTGCGCTTGGTTTTCAGTTTAAACATATAAATAACAAAAATGACAGAATTCAAAAGCTTGGTACAGGCACGTCGCAGTCATCGCAGATTTACCGCCCAGGAGGTGGATGGCGATGATGTACGTCTGATTCTTCGTGCCGCTTTGATGTCGCCAACTTCCAAGAGTCAGCGTGCATGGCAGTTCGTTGTAGTGGATGATCCACTTAGCATTCAGAAACTGAGTGATGCCAAAGATATGGGTTCTCAGTTTCTTAAGGGGGCCCCTCTTGCCATCGTCGTATTAGGTAACGCCCAGCAGAACGACTGCTGGATTGAAGATGGTTCGATTGCCGCCATCTCCATGCAGTATCAGGCAGAGGAGCTCGGTCTGGGCACCTGCTGGATACAGTTGTGGGGACGCGGACTCAGTGACGGTACAAGTGCAGAAACCGTGGTGCGTGGCATCCTGGATATTCCTGAGGATATGAACGTGCTGTGCGTGGTGGCAGTAGGCTATTCCGATGATGAACGCAAACCTCAGGACGAGGAGAAACTCAGATGGGAGAATGTGCACATCAATCGATATTGATACTTAGCTTTATTCATAAATCAATCAACAGATGAAAATAGTATTTATAGGTGCGGGACGTCTGGCTCATCACTTGGCGCCGACTCTGATGCATGCAGGTCACGATATAGTGCAAGTGTACAGCAGAACCATGGAATCTGCCCAGAATCTGGCTGCTCTGGCTGGTGCTTCGCCTACGACGGATATTCTGCAACTCAACAATATGGCGGATGTGTATATCATAGCCCTTCCTGATGGAATTATCTCTAATCTCATTCCTGAGATATGCAAAGGTCGCAAGCAGCGAATTTTCCTGCATACGGCGGGATCTATGCCAATGGATATCTTTAAGGGCATGGCGCTGCATTATGGTGTACTGTATCCGATGCAGACTTTCTCTATGGAGCGTGAACTGGACTTCAGCAAGATACCTGTATTCGTGGAAGGAAATGATGAACTGGCGCTGCAGACTGCCACGGAATTGGCACACAGCGTAAGTCAGATGGTATACGAACTCAACAGTGAAGATCGCAAACATCTACATCTGGCAGCTGTATTTGCTTCCAATTTCGTGAATCACTGTTATGCATTGAGTGCCGATATACTGGAGAAGCATGGACTGGATTTCAGTGTGATGCTTCCGCTCATCGATGAAGTGGCGGACAAGGTGCATCAGTTATCACCGAAGGATGCGCAGACTGGACCTGCCTTGCGTTATGACGAAAACGTGATACGTAGTCAGAGTCAACTCCTGCGTACTAATCCTATTGTCAAGGAGATATATGACCGAATGAGTCTCAGTATCCATAACATGAGTAAGAAATAAAAGATTTCGATAAGAGTAAAAATGATAGATTACGACTTAAAAATGATTAAGGCCATCATCTTTGATGTGGATGGTGTGCTCAGTTCGCAGACGATTACGTTGCATCCCAATGGAGAACCCATGCGCACTGTGAATATCAAGGATGGATATGCCATTCAACTGGCGCAGAAGTTAGGTCTTCGTATTGCCATCCTCACGGGGGGCAATACGGAAAGCGTACGTTTGCGGTATGAACATCTTGGCGTTGAAGATATCTATATGCAGTGCGCTGTGAAAATCAAAACTTATGATGAATTTCTGAAGAAGTATGATTTGCATGACCATGAAATCATCTATATGGGTGATGATATACCTGACTATGAAATCATGAATAGGGTAGGTTGTCCCGTATGTCCGGCTGATGCTTGTATGGAAATAAAGGAAGTAAGTAGGTATATTAGTAATTTCGATGGTGGTAGGGGATGTGCCCGTGACATTATCGAACAGACAATGCGTGCTCAAGGTAAGTGGATGCAGGACAACAAGGCCTTCGGATGGTAATCCATTCGTAGCAGATTGTTGAGATATTATTGATACCTCTTTGTGATGAGTGCTCTGCATCTTTGCAGATCCCTGTCAGAGAGAGGCTTGTTTTTGGTACCACCACGTTCGTAGGTGGCGCAGATTTTGAATCCGCTCCATCGCAGTATTTCTTTCAAGGCTTTTACCACACCTCTTGTCTGGTTGAAGAGAATATTGAAAGGAAAAGAAGTGGTGCTGGTACTTACAATCATGGCTTTCTTGCCTTTATGTAGTGGTATAGGTATGCCTCGTTTGCTTTCATCCATCATACCGTATACAATGCGGTCGAAGAGTATTTTGAGTTCTCCTGGGATGTTTCCCCAGTAGCAGGGAGCACCTATGATAAGTAAATCGCAGTGCTGAATCATTTTCAGAACACGCTGTGAGTCATCTTCCGGCAGACAACATTCACTGTGTGTGCGGCAATACATACATCCCGTACAGTGCTTAAGCTGTAGCACTGAGGTATGTACAGTTTTCACATTCATATTACATTGTTCTGCTGCCTCTTGCATGGCAGCCAGCATCTGGGAAACAGCTCCATTCTTTCTGGGACTTGCATTGATGATAAGTACATTCATATACAGCTATATTTTTATAATCAGACATTCTGTGGTCAATTGATTGATTATGCGTCGGATAACGCATCGAGCGCTTCGGCTTCACCGACAACCCATAGGATGTCACCTTTTTCAAACATTCTGTTTGGGTCCACTTGTGACAGATTTTCTTTTCCTTCCTCTAGTCCTACTACCATGCAGTTGTAAACATTTCGGATTCCACTTTCTTTCAGCGTATGTCCGACGAAGGCACTGTTGCCGGTAATGACAATCTGTCGTAATTTCATTTCCCGTTTCTCGAAGTCCACTTCCTGTCCATAGACATCGTTACGAATAGCTTGATTCAGTGCTGTAATCTGTTCATCTGTACCGATGGCCTGAATATGGTCGCCTGGAAAGAGTATGTAGTCGCCGTCGGGGATATTGAGACGGTGATTGGCACGCAGGATACTGCTGATGTGTATGCCGAATTTCTTGCGCAGGTCCAAATCGGCTAAGGTGCGGCCGCTCCAGAGAGAGTCCATTGGTATTTCCAAATCTGACATGTGGATATCGCGGTCTAACAGGTGACCTTCAAACAGTGGTCTGCGTCGTCCGTGTACCTGTGCTTCTATATCGCGTGAACGCAGATTTTGGATGAAGAGTCGTTCCATCAGTATGCTGTTATGCTTAAGCGAACGTGAGAAGACCATGATCAGAATTAAAGCTACGGCAATGGTAATCATCAAAGCGGAAGTGAAACGTGAGAGGAAGTTGGTGATGTAAAAGATGAATGCGCAGGCGATGATGACCCTCACGACAATTGTGAAAATAAGCGGTAGGTGATTCAGTCTGCTTTCAGCCCATAGTGCACGGAATTCTTCACTACGATTCTTCTTCATGACCATGGCTCTCAGAAAAGGTGATATACAGACAATGGTTATGATGCCTGTAATCGCATTGCCCACCCAATGCATGTCCCATCCCGGAAGAAGATGGCGGACAAACGGGAGTACAAAGGTGAACATGAGCATGATGGTTGCAGTGGTAAGTATGCTATAAACCACTGTATTGATAAGTATCTGGTGAAGCAGACGTTTCCAGTTACTGTCGGAATGACTGTCGGCTGGATGTGATACGGTGATATGGTTCAGCGTGCGAATCATCTTGCGGGGCAGATGGCGTTCCAGTAGTTGATAGCAGGGGTCGGCAGCACGTATCATGTAGGGGGTGAGGAATGTGGTGATAACACTCACTGCCACTACTACCGGATAGATGAAATCACCGATGACATGGAGGGAAAGTCCCAGGGAAGCGATGATGAAGGCAAACTCACCAATCTGTGTCATCGAGAAACCGCACTTCATTGCTGTCTTTAGTGGTTGACCGCTTATCAGATATCCCAAAGAACCAAAGATGACCTGTCCCACAATGATAGTGGCGACAAGGGCGAGGATAGGCAGCGCATATTCAACCAATACATGAGGGTCAACAAGCATACCTACTGATACAAAGAAGATGGCACCAAAGAGACTTTTCACTGGTTCTACCAATTTGATAATCTTATCCGCTTCTACTGTCTCTGCCAAAATGCTGCCCATGACAAAAGCTCCGAATGCGGTACTGAATCCTACGCTATGGGAGATGACTGCCATCAGGCAGCACAGACCGATACTCAGCACCACCATAACTTCGTCATTGATGAATCTGCGATTGCGGCGTAAAAAGGCAGGTATGAGAAAAATGCCAACAACAAACCAAAGTACAAGGAAGAAACCGATGCGAAGTACGCTTTCCAGCATTTTCCCTCCGTCAGGATTATTGCCCTGTGCAATGGCGGACAGCATTACCATGAGTACGATGGCGAGAATATCTTCCAATATCAGCACACTCATCACCAGTGAGGCAAAGTGTTGCTGGCGTATGCCCATATCATCGAAAGCTTTATAGATGATGGTGGTGGAACTCATAGCGAGCATACCCCCAAGGAAGATACAGTCCATCTGATGCCATTCGAAAAGTTTGCCGACGGTAATACCCAGCATCATCATACAGAAGATGATGGTGACGGCTGCGATGATGGGTGCTACACCCATTTTCAAGATTTTCTTAAAAGAAAAATCAAGTCCCAGGGCGAAAAGAAGGAAGATGACACCGATATCAGCCCATTGCTGGACATCAGCCTTATCGACCACTGTCATGATATAGGGCATCTGTGGACTTACTAGAAATCCTGCTACTATATAGCCCAGCACCAGTGGTTGGTGGAGACGTTTGAATATCACTGTGACGGCACCGGCCACAACGAGTATCAGTGCCAAATCTGTTAGTAGTGAGTCCATATAGTTGAAGGTTTTTGTTATGCATTTTTAAGTTGTTGACAGGCTCGTACCAGTCATTCCAGTGTAGTGCTAGTACCACTGGACAGAGCTACTGTAACTGCTGCGCTTGTCGTACTTGAGCGCATCGGTGAGCGTTGCTGCATTGCATCGGAAACTGAAGTTGTAACTAGTATATGGTGAGAGTACCACGGAGCACGACATATTAAAGCAGTGCAAATCGCGATTGAGCGATGCGGTGGTCATGGATATTTTATGATTTTCAAAGTCGTAACCAGAAGAGAAACTGATGTTCCAACCATCACTGATGCGCAGGTTGCCACTCATATTCAGTGTCTGTGAGAACTTATATGGATAAGTCATGCTGCTGTAATTGAAAGAGCCGCTGGTATTCTCACGCATAGTGACACCATAACCGAAACTGAGTGACCATGGCATCTGAAACTGGAGGTATCCGTCTTCGTCAGTTTCTGCCTTACCTGCAGATTCCTTATTGGCACCTCGCTGTCCTTTCTGCATTGTCTTGTCCTCGTTTGTCTCGCGTTCGTTGTCTTCGTCGTCTTTGTTTTTATCTTTATTCTTGTCCTTATCCTTATCTTTGTCCACACGTTCTCCTCTGAGCCATTTAAAGAAGTTCCCCAGTTTCTTATTGTCTAAAGTGTATGACAGATTCTGTGACATGCCCTGGAAACGTCCGAATTTACCTTGACTATAACGGGTAATATGGTCGCTGAGTACCGGAGCTCCAGATTCATTCAGCACGTAAGCGTATGTGGCGAATACGGCATTCAGATTGAATGTATAACTTTTGGTGAGTTTTAGGCGCAGGCGGGTGGATAAGTCACTCCATGGACGGATGCTGGATGCCAAATTATAACTCATGTTGGCACCTAATTCATCTATCAATGATACCTTCTTGACTCCTGTCGAGTCTGCATCTGAGCGAATTTTCATTTCCAAATTGTTGGATACATCAAGTGAGATGCTTCCAGTCTTACCCTTACCAGGAACACCGAAAAGTCCATTGGAGTATGGTGAATATTCCACAAGTGATGTGGTGCCGTCAGATTCGGTCTTCTGGTAGGTTTCGTAATATCCATAGCGGGAGGCACTGAAGTCTGGTGCATAACTGAAACTGAGCTGAGGTGTAAACACGTGGCGCAGTTTTATGATTTTATCACCGAAGATTTTTGGATTGGGTGTAAACATCGTATACAACTTCGTGCTGGCTGATATACTCATATTCCAATTGTAGATGTTATAGAATCCATCGATGGTATCTGTTACTTCGCTGCTAGTGGTTTTGTCCCATGAGCGCATGATTTTGTTTGTGTACATGCGGTCGGTGAAACTTATCTGCGGATTGATGTTGATAACATCAAACAGGGAGAAATTCGCACTGATGGGGATGCTGTGCTGCATACCGTTTTTCCAGTCACGTGTTAGACTTGAGTGAAGCAGTTTGTTTTCTTTGGTAGATATTGAATTAGATAGTTGACCTGTATAACTCATGGCAATCTTTTCATACCATTTTTCTTTTCCTGCAGCATGTTTGCGCTTGAAAGGATAAAAACGTGAGAGCGAGATGTTCAGGTCCGGCAGTGTCATTGAGATAGAAGAATCACGCATGTTCTGATTGAGGTTCATTGTGGAACTCAGTGTCAGTCCGATGTTGGAGAAAGTATTGGTCATACTCACAGATGATGTACGTGTACTTTGCGTATAACTCTGTGGATTGTACATGGACGTGAGGTTGTTGCGTTCATAACTGCTTGTGGCAAAGTTGACACTGGCAGATATTGTGCGGAACGGGTTAGCCTTGGCATCCTGACGGTGACTCCATTGAATCTTGAAACTCGTCTGCTTGCTGTAGTCAGGCATATTTTTTTCTCCGCTGATGGTATTCTGATAGCTGGCAAAGAAAGATCCACTGTACTTATATCGCTTACGGTAGTTGCTGGCTGCTGATAACCCCCATGAGCCCTTGGTATATATTTCGCCCAATAGTTTGAGGTCCATCATGTCATTTATAGCGAAGTAGTATCCACCATCACGCAAATAGAAACCTCTGTCAGTTTCATCACCATAAGTAGGCATGATGAAACCGGAAGAATAACTCTTGGTGAAGGGGAAAAATCCGTATGGAATGGCAAATGGTAATGGTACATCCGCAACTACTAAATATGCAGGACCGAAAACTACATCTTTTCCAGGACGTACCTTGGCACGTGAGAGTGCAAGATAGAAATCGGGATGCGGTTCATCACAGGTAGTATATCTGCCATGTTGCAGAAACAAATTACCGTCAGCTCCACGCTTGGATTTCTCACTAGTAAGATAACCGTCTTGCTGATTGGTATAAACACCTGATATCAAACCTTTTTTTGTTTTGAAGTTAAAAGCCATTGTATCGCTCTCGTAGGTATCGTTTCCCATCTTGAATATAGGTGAACCTATAATTTTCTTGGTGGAGTCACGGCTTCCTGTTGCATGTACAAGACTACTGTCCATCGACATATAAATTTTGTCACTCTTGAGGTCCATATCCTCGTAAGTTACATGACTGTTACCATAAAGATGAGCTAATCCCGTAGCTGCATCATACGTCATGGAATCGGATGCCTCGTAAGAAACTGGTGCATTGATTCCGTTTTTCTTACCTCGATTGATACTGTCCAAACGTAGAGAGTCATCCACTGCCAGATTACGCTTGTAGATAAGCTTTGTTAGGGAGTCCATCTTGGTGGTATCAACGATAGAGATATGAGGAATTCTGTTGCTGTCTGCTGGTACAGAGTCGGCAACAAGTGTAGAATCAGTAATGGTTGAACTCTTCTTATTCTTTTTGAAGAGTCCAGTTTCTGTGGCTGCCATTAACATGACGACAGCTGAAACGAGAATGAATATTAGCGCAAATTTTCTCACGGCTGCAAAATTACAGAAAAAATGCTGAATATCATATTCTTTTAAGTGTTATTTATGATTAGAGCAGTGATTTTTACGATATTTTATTCGAACATTTGTACCCAATGCATAAATCGTTGGACACTGTCTGTCCCGAATTTTTCAAGACTTTTGGCTGCCTGTTCTACATTACGGACCCGTTCAAGATGAGATTTGGAATAAAACTTATCGGCATAGCAGATGAGTTGTTCTTCCATGGTTTCCGGCAGAAAGTCTTGTAGCGGAAGTGGCAGTTGTTGTGATTGGATAGCTTGTCGGGTAATGCCAGCACCTGTATGGCGCTCGCATACACGGGCATGGCGCTCATAACCTAATTCACGTAACAGTTGGGCGCCCAGTATGCCATGACAGATATAAGGCTGTTTGCCGAAACACTGTATGCTGGGAGCATCCGTAAGGAATATGCCAAGGTCATGAAGCATAGCTGCTTCGCGGATAAATGGAATGTCAAGATGTAATTCAGAATGATTTGCAGCAATACTTAAAGCACGACTTGTAACATCTTGACTATGAGTTAATAAAATCCGACGGAGCTCTGTCTCCGCCGGATAATATAGATTGATTATTTTTTGATAATCCATTTGAATGAATTTATGGATGATGCGGATTAAGCCTGACGCTCAATCCATGCGATGGTATCTCCCTGACGAACTTGAGAACCTGGTTTGACAGAGATGTCAACCAGTTTGCCACCTAATGCTGCAGGGATAGGAATGATTTCGCCCCACTTAGCTTGGATATAACAGAAGGTATCACCTTCCTTGTAGGTTTGGCCAATGAATGGTTCGATGCAAGCAGCAGGAACGCCTTCGCCGCCAAAACTCCAATAGAGCTGCCCTGCAACTGGTACCTTGATGGCATCAGCCTTTGCATGCTTGAATTCAGACAACTGAGTTGGTGTCAACTTATTTCCCAGTTTCGCATCCTTCGCTTTCTGTAAGTCTGCCAAGAAGTTCTTCTTGGCCTGGCCACTCTTGAAGTTACGATACTGTTCTGGGTGCATAGCGAGCTCAAAGAGTTCCTCATTATCTTTACCATAGTCCCAGCCATTTTTGTCCATTTCCTGTTTGAATTCCTCCAGCGCCGGTTTAAGCAATGTGTGAGGATCAACATCAGTAAACTCACGGCCCTGCTTCTTTGCCAATGCTATGAGTTCCGGATCAATGGTTCCTGGAATCTTACCGCTCTTACCGAGAATCATACCCCACATAGAATCATCCATCATGACAAAGCGACCCTTGCCTTGTTCCATCGTCAACAGGTTCATGAGTGCAATGTTCTTAGTGTACTGAGAGAATGGAGTGACAAGTGGGGGATAGCCTACGCGAGGCCATACATAAGCAACCTCATCGAAGAGTTTCACCAACATATCATCGATACTCAATGGTTGGTCACCTTTTTGAACACGTGTCTTGTTTATTATTTCGCGGATACCACCTAGGTCGGCCATCATAGATCCCATCATACCACCAGGCAGGCCACAACCGAGAAGAAGTGATGACATATGTTTGTTGGCGGGATTGATGAAGTAACCGAGCCATTCATCAATAAATTCCTGAGTAAGGGTACGAGCCTGCATATAGGCATTCATATTAATTTCTGGTACATCGAAACCCTCATTTTTGAGCATACTCTGTACTGATATGATATCGGGGTGTACCTTACCCCATGATAACGGTTCTATAGCTGTATCAATAATGTCGGCACCATTATTACATACCTCCAGGATAGAAGCCATGCTCAGACCTGGACCTGAATGGCCATGATACTGGATAAGTATCTCCGGATGCTTGGTCTTGATGGACTTTGTAAGTGCACCTAACATAGCAGGTTGGCCGATACCTGCCATATCTTTCAGACAGATTTCTTTTGCACCTGCTGCTATTACTTTATCAGCTATTTCACTGTAATATTCTACGGTGTGGATTGGACTGGTAGTAATACAGAGGGTAGCCTGAGGAGTCATACCTGCCTCTGCAGCCCACTTAATACTAGGGATAATGTTGCGCACATCGTTCAGTCCACAAAAAATACGAGGAATATCAACACCTTGAGCGTGCTTAACTTTATACATAAGTTGGCGAACGTCATCAGGTACTGGGTACATACGAAGGGCGTTGAGACCACGGTCCAACATGTGTGTTTTGATACCTACTTCATTGAAAGGCTTGCAGAAAGCGCGAACGGCATCGTTGGGATTCTCACCAGCTAGCAGGTTAACTTGTTCAAAAGCACCTCCATTCGTTTCCACACGGGCAAAACATCCCATGTCTATAATCACAGGGGCAATACGTTCCAGCTGATCCTTGCGGGGCTGGAATTTTCCAGAAGATTGCCACATGTCGCGGTAAACGAGACTGAATTGAATTTTCTTTTTCATATCTTTTCACTTTAAAAGTGTTGCAAAGGTAAGCATTTTTATTTTATAATTTGTATCTTTGCAGTGAATTTTAGCAAAAAGGCATATGAAACTTAAGTATTTGATGATATTGGGTGCTGTAACGGCTGCAATTGCTGCCTGTGGCAACAGTAAACTGAATGACAAATATGCAGATTCCTCTGTTGTAAGTATGGAGAAAAATGCACTTGGTGATACCACTGTATATGGCTTAGCCTGCGATGGAAGCACTGATTCTGTTGTGGTTGTGCTTAAATATTCAGGTGGTGATCCTGACACATTTAATATACTGAACGCCATGCGTATGCATCAGGTGTTTGGTAGGGTAAAAATAGGTGATGAATTAGCAATTATCCTGGATGCTGACAATAAAAAAGAAGTGGATATGATGGTGGATTTGGATGAACTGAAAGGCTCGTGGTGTTATAAGGTAATGCCACACATGAGAGATATTGCTGGTATGCCTAAACGTATGCAGCAGATGATGCAGAAGCACATGCCAGACTCGATGATGCAGTCTCTTATGGTACCCCGTGAGTATGGCTTCAAACTGAAGAGGGACTTCCAGTCCAGTCCTATTGGATATGTACAGCATAATGCGTCCACAGATGATATGAGTCCGGTGGAATATCCTACCTTAAAATGGTATAACGAATGGCGTATCTATAATGGAAAACTTATTCTGACTCAGAATACAACGAAGATGATGGTGGATAAGAAGGACAGAAAGGTGATAAATGATACTGCAGAAATTTTGTTGTTACGTCGAGATACGCTGGCATTAAAATTCCATGATGGCAAAGTGATAGGTTATTACAATAAAGATAAGGCTCAGCTGAAACATGGAATGGGGATACCCAAAAAATAATTGAATATATAATAGATAAAGCTAAATGGACGCCACAAATAAGGGCGTCCGTTTAGTTAGTATTCAGTTAGTTATTGTAATGGATAGTTGCGCATACGCTCTTCGGCCAACTGTTCATATTTGGTACCAATAAGTCCATAGTTTGCGTATGGATAAATGCTGATACCGCCTCTAGGTGTGAAGATGCCTTTTACCTCAATATATTTAGGATTCATCAGTTTGATTAAATCTTTCATGATGATATTGACGCAGTCTTCATGAAAGTCACCGTGATTACGGAAACTGAACAGGTACAGTTTCAAACTTTTACTTTCTACCATGCGTTCACCAGGTATATACATAATCTTAATCTCAGCAAAATCAGGTTGGCCTGTGATTGGGCAGAGACTGGTAAACTCTGGACAGTTAAATTGTACCCAATAGTCGTTGCCTGGATGCTTGTTGACAAATGTCTCTAGTGCTTCAGGAGCATAATCCATTTTATAGCGGGTCTTGGCACCTAAAGCCTGTAGTCCTTCTTCTTTTCTTGTATCCATATTTTTTTATAATTATAATTGGAAAACCTTCAGTACATTATAGCTGATGCCTTCATCGTATGCATTTTCACCTTCATAATCCTTAAGCTTTCTTACGATGCGGATGGTAACCGGAAGTGCAATTACTTCATAAAGAGTCTTCAGAATTACTTGGGCAATCATCATACCTGGTAAGGCTTCAAGAGGGACGACTCCTCCCAATGCTAGTGGGAAGAAGATCACGCTGTCGGCACTCTCTCCGAAAACTGTGCTTAGAATTGCGCGGGCAGAGAATCGCTTATCACCATCGCGTAATTTCATTTTACTCATCACATAAGCATTGATGAAACTTCCACAGAGGAAAGCAATAAAAGATGCAACAGCAATGCGGGGAGCCAGACCGAATATGGCATGGAACCCCTCCTGGTTAGTCCAATAAGGTGCACCGGGAATCATGTCACATATAGCACCGACAGTCACGAAGAAGAAATTCATAGCAAATCCTGTCCAGATGAGCAGACGTGCTTTGCGATAGCCCCATACTTCACATACACAGTCATTAATAATATATGACACAGGAAATACAATAAGTCCGCCTGTAAGACTGATGGGACCTGCTGCAATTTGCTTTGTTTCCAATAAATTTGCCGCAATCAGGCAAACGCAGAAAAGTATGCTGAAAAGCATAAACAACACACTCACTGATTGATGTTCTTTTTCCATATTCTTGTTTTGTTAAAGGGGGTTGATCAAGTACCCCTGATTATTTTTGCGGGTGCAAAGGTAATCATTTATCAGCTAATAAACGAATAAAAACTGAATTATTTAATTATTTATCCTCCCATCTTTTAGTATATAGATGGGAGGATAGATGTTATTGTAGTAGCCAATACATATAAACAAGATACGCCAGTGCCAGCAGGGCTCCTTCCCATCTTGCTATGGTGTAGTGTGTGAAGGAAAAAAGCCATATCAAAATCATGCTGACGAGCATGACACCTAAATCATATATGGTAATACCTTCTATCTGCATCGGACATATAATACCGGTTATACCTAGAATCATCAGAATGTTGAAGACATTAGACCCCAATACATTACCAATTGCAATGGCCGACTGCCCTTTTCGTGCAGCCACCACACTTGTGGCCAATTCGGGTAGGGAAGTACCACCTGCCACGATGGTAAGTCCTATTACACTTTCGCTTACGCCCAGACTGCCTGCGATACTGGAAGCCTCAGAGACAAATAAATCACTGCCGACAATTAGGGCTGTCAGTCCGAGGACGATGAAGAGAATACCTTTCCAAATTGGTTGAAGTTTCCCCACGGCAGTATCCTCGGTTTTACCATTCTTTGCAAGTCGCAACGTGTAGGCCATAAAACCTAAGAATGACACGGTCAGAATCACACCGTCTATTCTGTTGATGATGGCTCCACTGATATTCAGCGTTATGTGGAAACCCGTGATGAGGATGATAAGCAGTAGTGAGGAACCGATGGCAAATGGGATATCCTTGGTTACTGTAGATTTGCTGATTGTTATAGGCGCTACCATGGCAGCTACACCTACGATAAGCAGTGCATTGAAGATATTGCTTCCTACAATGTTACCAACTGCTAAATCAGGTGTGTGGTTCAGGGCAGAGATGAAACTGACGAAGAATTCAGGCATGGATGTACCGCATGCCACAATAGTAAGGCCAATTACAATCTCAGGAATGTTCATGCGGCGTGCCAGTCCACTGGCACCATTTGTCAGTAAATTTGCTCCAGCAAGAACAACAGCAATACTTACAATAATCAGTAATATCTGTAGAATCATAATTTGCGATAGTCAGGCGTACGTGTATAGAATGTATAAGTAATTGGAGTATCTACCACACCGCTTTTCTTGTTGGTGTGGGTAACAGTCAAAGTCTTGAGATGACTGTTTTCCATAGTTGACTCTATCTTATAACTGTTATAAGTTCCGTCCACGCTTGAATAGAGATTGGTGTTACGTGCATAGCGGAAAGTGGAGAGCAACAGATATGGATTACATTCCTTGACACCCATCAGCAACTGGTTGGCATCAATACTTTGTGTCACATTGCTCTTGTTTTTATCGTAGGTACAGTTCAATGTGTCGGCGTACAGAGAGCCGTCATTGTAATTGTGGGTATAAATCATCTGTATAATATTGTGATCTGCATCCGGATCCAGGCTAACAGAATTGGAAGCAGATGTGGTGAACCAGTTATCTATGGTCAGACTATCTTTCGAGCCTGTTGTGCTTTCATAGCGGAACACCTGGTCATAAGAGTATGTGGTGTAATTGTAGTAGAGTTGCAAGTATCTGCTGCGCTCATTGGAGTTGCTGAACTCAATGTCTTCAGGTTGGTAATCAGCTGTTTCCAATTTCTCGCTGGCTGTAGCGCCCGTCATCTTGTTGGCTATGGTAAGCAGAGGGTAGTTGCTGTCATTATATCCGTAAGTCAGTGTCATGTTTTGTAAGGTTTTGCCTTCGCCGTCTTTCATTATCAGTGCGGTAGGATGGAAAACACTGTCATAAGCAAGTGTAATCTTGCTACCGTCAGAACCGATGACAGAGTCAACCAGTACGGCATCACCTAGCGTTCCGTCACCGCGAGATTTATATTGGTAGAGCGTGAATTCTGAATATGTGTCGGAATTACTGGTATCCTGGAGACGGAAAGTTGCAGAACGTCTGCTACCAGCATTGTTATCAGCCATATTGAATACGACCACATACGCACCAGCTTCGCCCTTTGTGAGTTGAGGCTTGCACCATTCTGTGCCAGAACTCTGACTCATCGTCCAACTGCCCAGACTGCTGAAATAAGCAGATCCGTGGCGCTGGTTTGCGTAAAATGCTGTTTGGGTACTTTGGACAGTGGAGAATCCTGTACCATAAGAAGAGTCACCTAAGCAAGCCGTGAATAGAGGCATTGCAGATGCTACTAAAAAAAGATTTCTAATCAGTTTCATAGTTCTTTAAATTTTGATTTCGTAAATTGGTGTTGTGTTTTGTTATTTGTCGTTATCGTCCATGTCATCATCGTCGAACCCCTCCCAATCGTCGAATCCTTCAAGTGAAGGTCCTATAAAGGCATCCATCGAGCGACGGTCTTTCTTTGTTGGTCGTCCTGTACCTCTAGCTCTGTCTACAAATCCGCTGATGCGGTTCATTTCCAGTAGTTCGTATTGGTCAGAAGTAGTTACGTTCTTATATATTTCAGGAATGAGTTTGGCTCCTACACGCTGTTCTATCGTCTTTAGTATCTTAAAAGAATAGGTGATAGGTGATTTTCGGACGCAAACTGTTTCTCCTGCTTTTACTGTATGAGACGGTTTCACCGTGACACCTTGTATGGTCACTCTTCCGTTTTTGCATGCATCAGCAGCGACAGAGCGCGTCTTGAAGATGCGTGCGGCCCAAAGCCATTTGTCAATTCGTGCTGTATCTGCCATAATAGAAAAATTATTTTTTACCGAGTTTGTTAAACTGGTTCATTGTAATATCGATACCTGCCAATACGAAACTTTGAATGATTTGCACAGCTGTATCGATACTTGGCTGTAATATTTTTATGTCATTGTCAGTGTATTTTCCAAGTACCCAGTCTACTTGGCCTCCCCGTGGAAAGTCATTACCGATGCCCATCCGCAGACGGGCATAATCCGGACCGATGAGTTGCTGAATGTGCCCTAGGCCATTATGCCCGCCATTGCTTCCATTGGATTTCATACGGAAAGCACCCAGTGGCAAAGCCACGTCATCACTAATGACAAGTAAATTTTTTTGGTCGATATTCTCTTTGTTGAGCCAATATCTGACCGCATTTCCACTGAGGTTCATGAAAGTAGAGGGCTTGAGCGCAAATATTTTTTTTCCCTTGATGGAAGTCTCTGCGATAAAGCCATAACGGCGGTCATCAAAATGAATATTGGACGCTTTCGCAAAAGCGTCCAATACCATAAATCCTGTGTTGTGTCGGGTCATGTCATACTCATCGCCGACATTTCCCAGACCTACTATCAAGTATTTGTCCATTCTTTATTTAAGAAAGAATTACTCTGCAGCAGGAGCATCAGCTGCATCAGTTGCATCAGCTGTAACGTCTGTAGTATCAGTGTCAGTGTCGCGAGAGGCACGAGTCATCTTAATAGAACAAACAACAACCTCTGCAGGTGTAGCGAGTTCAATACCATCGAAGCTGAGTTCACCAACTTTGATACTCTTGCCGAGTTTCATACCGGTAACATCGATATCGAGATGCTCTGGAATAGCCTGATAAGGAGCTGTTACATTAATCTTACGGATAGAGAGGTTCATACGACCACCATCGCGAACACCCTGTGCCAGACCGTTGAGCTTAACTGGGATACCGATAGTAATAGGTTTCTGGTCGTTAACCTCATAGAAGTCTACGTGGAGCAGAGCATCTGTTGTAGGATGGAATTGCATTTCCTTCAGCACAGCTGTGTGGCTTTCACCATCAATAATCAGATTGATTACATAAATGTGAGGAGTGTAGACAATCTTACGCAGTTCACTCATAGGAGAAGTGAATGACATTGCTACTGGAGCACCGTTGGCATCCTTAGTCTCACCATAAAGGTTACATGGAATCAAACCTTCTTTACGAAGCATCTTAGAGGCTTTTTTGCCAATTTCGGTACGCTTCTTACCGCTTACTTTAATCTCTTTCATAACTTGTGTTACTCTAAATTAAGTGTTTAAAATTCGTTCTTGCTTAATTCACCATCACACGAAATATATCCCTGTGCTTGGAAAAGCGGTGCAAAGGTATACATTTTCTGTCAAATAAACAAGAAAAGAGATAAAAAATAGCAATAAATTGTGCAAAAAGTTGTGTGGTACATATTATTTTTGTACCTTTGCATACGTAAATCGTTACAAAATAAAAGAGATAAACAAGTATCAGAGATGATTAATCGCGAAATTATCAGAATTAAGATAGTCCAGTTAACCTATGCGTACTATCAAAACGGAAACAAGAACATAGAAACGGCTGAAAAAGAATTATTCTTCAGTCTATCTAAAGCTTATGACATGTACAACTACCTTTTAGCGTTAATGGTGGCTGTTACAAAAGAGGCACGTAAGGTTCTTGAAGTAGAGCAGGCTAAAGCCCGTCGTGAAGGTACAGAGGAACCTTCTCAGCGCTTTGCATACAATCGCTTTGCTCTGCAGTTGGAGGAAAACAAGATGCTTAATGAGTTTATGGAGACTCAGAACAAATCATGGAATCCGGAGATTGAATTTGTACATAAGTTGTATACACAAATCGTTCAAAGTCCTATATATGAAGAGTATATGGCATCAGAAGTGGATGATTATGCTACAGACCGTGAATTGTGGCGCAAGCTTTATCGTACCTTTATTCAGGAGAATGAGGATCTGGACAGTATATTGGAAGAACAGAGCCTTTATTGGAATGATGACAAGGAAATCGTTGATACTTTCGTTTTGAAGACTATCAAGCGTTTTGATGAGAAAAAGCAGGCTAAGCAGGAGCTGCTTCCTGAATATGACAATGATGAAGATAAGGAATATGCTAGAAAACTGTTCCGCGCTACCATCATGAATGCCGATGAGTATCAGCGCTTTATGGGTGACGTTTCTCGTAATTGGGATTTCGGACGTCTGGCCTATATGGATGTCGTGATTATGCTGATTGCCATCGCAGAGATGATGACGTTCCCATCCATTCCTGTTAGTGTGTCAATTAATGAATTTGTGGAAATAGCCAAGTTATATAGTACTCCTCGCAGTGGTGGGTATGTGAATGGTATGCTTGATGCTATTGCGCGTAACTTGATTGCTTCAGGTCGTTTGATGAAACACATGGATGAACCTCGTAGGGGAAAGAATCATCAAGATGATGGTCAAGAAGATGAAAAAGCTCCCAATGAGTAAAAATCATTTCTTGCTTTGGTAGCATGATTAAATGAATGTCTATAAAAAATAAATATAATTAGAAATTTAAAAATAGAATTATGAATACATCATTATTACTCGCTGCTCAAGGCCAAGGCGGAGGCAGCATGACTAGTTTCCTGATTATGATGGTAGCAATCTTTGCTATCATGTGGTTTTTCATGATCCGTCCACAGCAGAAGAAGCAAAAGGAGATCCAGAAATTCCAGAATTCGCTGACTGAGGGTGCATCTGTATTTACACAGGGTGGTATCTATGGTACAGTGAAACATATCGATCTGGAAAAGGGTATTGTGGAGGTTGAAATCGCTCACGGAGTAATTGTTCGTGTAGATAGAAACTACGTCTTCAAAGATGGTTCTAGCACACCTGCGCAGACTAAATAGTATCAATGAATAAGCCGCGCTATGTACTAGGCTTTGTCAGGAACTTCTTGTTTAGTAGTATCAACAAGGAATTCCTGATATTTTTGTTCTTTCTCGCTCTCTCCGCTATCTTTTGGATGATAACGGTACTTAATGAAACGAGCGAAACGAACATCATGGTACCTGTTCATATTATCGGAGTGCCTAAAAACGTGGTACTTACGTCGGATGAAGTGGATACCTTGCAGATTACAGTGCGCGATAAAGGGTGGGTTCTCCTTTCTTATATATATAATGAACAAATGGGAATCTTTGCCTCATTCAAGACCTATCAGCAGACAGCTTCCAAGGGCTCTATCTCTACAAATGAACTGCAGCGCCTGCTATTGCAGCGTTTGTTACCGTCTACTCGTATTACCTCTATCAAACCAGACCATTTTGATTTTTATTTCAATTATGGACAGTCTAAACGCGTTCCTGTGAGATGGAGTGGTAATGTAGAACCGGAGCATCTTTACTTCATTTCACGAGTAGATTATTCACCAGATAGTGTGAATGTCTTTGCATCTGAGGAAAAATTACGTACCATCAAGGAGGTCTATACCCAGCCTTTGTATTATTCAGGATTCCGTGATTCCCTTGTGGTCAATTGTGGACTTCATAAGATCACGGGCGTGAAGATAGTACCAAATAGGGTGCGTGTTAAATTTTTCACGGATGTGCTTACTGAAGAAAGTGTGAGTGGTATCCCTATTCATGGCATCAATATGCCGGATGGAAAAGTGCTTCGTACTTTCCCTGCCAAGGCTACTGTCTCATTCGTTTGCGGCGTCAGTATGTACCGCAATATACGTCCATCAGACTTCACGGTCATTGTGGATTATAATGAGATAGCTGCGCATCCATCTGATAAGTGTAAGGTTTATCTGAAAGGTATCCCTCATGGCATCAGCAGGGCAAAACTGCAGGATGATATGGTGGATTATCTGATAGAAGAGGAATAATACAGTGATGAAGGTAGCAATTACAGGTGGAATTGGCTCCGGTAAAAGCTATATTTGCCGGAAATTGGAGGATAGGGGTATTCGTATATTTGACTGTGATTCATCAGCTAAATATCTGATGCGTACAGATGTGCTCCTGCAGCAGCAACTGACGACATTGATTGGTGCTGATACATTCATTGATGGCCAGTTAAATAAGACTGTAGTCGCACAGTTCTTACTTCAAGGAAGTGATCATGCCTATGCCATTGATTCCATTGTGCATCCTGCAGTTGCCCGATGCTTTGTGGAAAGCGGTTTGCAATGGATGGAATGTGCTATTCTCTATGAATCAGGCTTTGATCGCTTGGTCGACCGTGTTATCGTGGTTTCTGCTCCCCAGTCTGTCCGCGTTCAGCGGGTGATGCAGCGTGACCATATCTCAGAAACTCAAGCGCTGCAATGGATGGAACATCAGTGGACACAGGACAGATTGCTGTCACGTGCTGATTATGAAATAGTGAATGATGGCATTGCTGATCTTGATAAACAGATAGATAAAGTATTACAAGATATTATTCAATTAAAAAATAAAATAAAAGAATGAAAGAGACAATTTTAGCCATTTCTGGCAAACCGGGACTTTATAAACTTGTATCACGTGCAAAAAACAGTTTGGTTGTTGAGTCACTCGATGAGACTCATCGTCGTCAGCCAGCATTCGGCTCAGATCGTATTACATCACTTAATGATGTAGCAATGTTTACAGAATCAGACGATGTACCTCTTAATAAGGTACTTCTCAATCTCCGTAATCTGGAGAATGGAGCTAAGTCATCTGTCGATTACAAAAAAGCAAGCAGCGATGAACTTCGTGAATATTTTGGAAAAGTATTGCCTGAGTTTGATCGTGAACGAGTACACAACAGTGATATCAAGAAGTTGATTCAGTGGTATAACATTCTTATTACAGCCGGAATCACCGACTTCGAGGAAGAAGTTGAAACTCCAGCAGAGGAACAGCCAACTGATGAAATGAAGGAATAAACATTGCAGCGACCTTCATCTCTCAAGGATATAGCTGCAGAATTAGGCATTAGCATTGCTACTGTCAGTCGCGCGCTTCAGGGTAATCCAGCTATCAGCCGGGCTACCCGGGAGCGCGTTTTGAATACAGCTCACAGATTAAATTATACAAAGAATTATGTGGCAGATGTGCTTCGTGGCGCTCAACTTCCCGTAATTGGAGTGATTGTACCTCATGCAGTTACATTGTTTTATTCTAGTATTTTGGATGGAATAGAACAGCAGGCTGCTGCAGAAGGATATGTGGTGGTGATGATGAATTCTCATGAGAGTTATGAGGAGGAGTGCAGAAATGTGCAACATCTCATCCATCTGCGTGTGGCAGGCATCATTGCCAGTGTTACACAAGAGACCGCTGATTTCAGCCACTTTGACTCTCTTGCTCCGTTGAATATTCCAGTTGTGTTCGTAGCACGTGATATTCCCCGTAGCCTTTGTTCCTCAGTGGTTGCAGACAATGTGGAAGCTGCCCACAAAGCTACGCGTCATCTTATTCAGCAGGGATGCAGGAGGATAGCAATGCTGTGTGGTCCGTCACGTCTGCAGATGGTAGCCGACCGTCGGCATGGTTATATCGAAGCCTTGCATGACAATCACATCTTGGTACGTCCGGAATATGTCGCTTACAGTGATATTGACAATCCGTCTGCCATTGATGCCACACAGTCTCTATTGGACCTTCCTTGCCCGCCGGATGCTATCATTGCGCTGAATGATACCTTGTTGTTCTCTGCAATGAAAGCTATCCGTTTGTCAGGCCTTCAGGTCCCCGATGATGTGGCTCTCATCGGTTTCAGCGATGTACCTTATGTAGTAGATGTGTCTCCTACGCTCTCTACTGTAGAAGATCAGAGTCATCTGATGGGTGAGGAGGCATGTAAATTGCTCATCCGTCATCTTCATGGAGACGATGAACCTCATAGGCTAACAGTTCCTACTGTTCAGAAAATCAGGGAGAGCAGTACGAAAAAGTTAAACGAGTAACGAAGATGAGACCTACAGTGGAATTTGTCCAGCACCATTTTGATGAGTGGAATCAGCGCTGCTTTCATAATAGTTTGCCCCCCATTCCTATAAAGTTGGTCAACTCACGTTGTACATTGGGTGCAATTGTTACCCAGCGCCATCATTCACTTTTTGAAAATGTAAAGAGTGAAGTGAAGTACATGCGAATCAGCACGCATTTCGATTTGTCTGAATCGGAAATTATTGATATCATCATCCATGAGATGATACATTATTATATTATATATCATCATTTGCCTGATACGTCATCTCATGGGCGATTGTTTCGCCGTATGATGCATCAGATTAATGATGCCCATCATCGGCATATATCTGTTTCAACACATCTGACAGAAGCTGACGAGGAACGGAAGCTACGTCTCCAAGAGAATCGTCTGCATATCGTCTGTATATCGCATCTTAACGGCGGAAAACTTGGGGTAACTGTTTGTGCCAAGACACGTGTAGGCGAGCTGAACAGGTTGTTGCCTAAATATTATCATTTGGAATCCATGCAGTGGTTTTTTAGTATCGATACCTTATTTAATCGCTTTCCTGTTAGTCGTACTCCCAAGATTTATCATATCACCTCCCAAGAACTCAGTCAATGCGAATTAAAACCGATAGTATTCAAAAAATAAATTCATATTTGCAATTAAAACGAATATATTTGTTAATATCGTGCAAAATTCATCATATTTTTAAGTTAAATACTTGGGGGTGTTAAAAAATAGACTATCTTTGCTGCGTAAATCAAACAAATAAACGCAGATGAAGAAAGGTACGATTTGGATAATTGCTCTGGTGATGGGCTTCTCATTCTTGGGATTGCTCTATCTTCAAATTTCGTATATCGAGGATATGGCGAAGATGAAGAAAGAACAGTTTGATGAATCGGTAAACCGTAGTCTCTATCAGGCATCCCGTAATCTGGAATTGAATGAGACCCTCCGTTATTTGGAGAAGGATGTGAATGAGACCGAGAGAAAGGCTATCCGCCGAGATTCCATGATGACCAACAATCAGCTCAATGGAGTAGTGCAGCATTCTCATCAGTACGCAGTATCAGGTAAGGACGGTACAGTCTACTCCTCCTTCGAACTAAAGACGATAACTACTCGTCCCTCTACGATACCAAAGGCGATGATACTCCGTTCAGATAAGAATACTCTGTCAGAGGCCTCCAAGTCATTACAGGAGATAGTCCGTAACCGTTATGTATATCAAAAGGCACTTTTGGACGAGGTGGTCTATAATATCCTATATACAGCCAGTGATAAGCCGCTTAAAGAGCGTGTGAACTTCAAATTGCTTGATCAGGATATCCGTGCAGAGTTGATTAACAATGGTGTGAACATTCCCTATCACTTCACTGTGTCAACAGCTGATGGCAGAGAGGTTTATCGTTGTCCAGACTATACGGAGGAAGGTGAGGAGTACACCTATACTCAGGTGCTCTTCCGCAATGACCCATCACCGAAGATGGGCGTAGTGAAAATCCATTTCCCCGATGTCAACAGTTACATCTTCTCCAGTGTACGTTTCATGATTCCTTCAGTGGTGTTTACAGGTGTATTGCTGATCACCTTTATATGTACCATTGTCATGATTTTCCGTCAGAAGCGCTATACTGAGATAAAGAATGACTTCATTAATAATATGACGCATGAACTCAAGACACCTATCGCCAGTATATCTCTGGCAGCCCAGATGCTCAATGATGAAAGTATCAGTAAGAGTGAGCAGATGATGAAACATTTGGGTGGTGTGATAGCCGATGAGAGTAAGCGGCTCCGCTTCTTGGTCGAGAAAGTGTTGCAGATGTCCATGTTTGATAAGAAAAAGGCCGTGTTCAAGAAGAAGCAGCTCGACCTCAATGAGATGATAGAATCTATAGCCGGTACTTTCACCTTGCGTGTAGAGCATACTGGTGGAAAAATATACACCCAGATAGAAGCAGTAGATAGTGCTATCTACGTAGATGAAGTTCACTTTCAGAATGCCATTACCAATCTGATGGACAATGCAGTGAAGTATCGCAAGACCGACGAACCGCTCAATGTCTATATCCGTACGTGGAATGACGAAGAGCATTTGTTCCTGAGTATTCGTGATACAGGTCTCGGCATCAAGAAAGAGAATCAGAAGAAAATCTTCGAAAAATTCTATCGTGTTCACACCGGCAACCGCCACGATGCCAAAGGCTTCGGACTCGGACTAGCTTATGTCAAGAAGATCATTGACCTTCACAACGGCAGCATCAGAGTGGAAAGTGAACTGGGTAAAGGCACGAAATTTATAATAACATTACCAATCATAAAAGATTAAAGAACTATGGACGAAAATTTGAAAATTCTTCTTTGTGAAGACGATGAGAACCTGGGCATGTTGCTTCGCGAGTATCTGGCAGCAAAAGGTTATGTAGCAGAACTTTGTGCAGATGGCGAAGAAGGCTATAAGGCTTTCCTCAAATCGAAGTTCGACATCTGTGTGCTTGATGTGATGATGCCAAAGAAAGATGGTTTCACACTCGCACAGGAAATCAGACAGGCTAACGCCGAAATCCCTATTATCTTCCTGACAGCCAAGACGCTGAAAGAAGATATCCTCGAAGGTTTTAAGATAGGTGCAGACGACTATATCACCAAACCATTCTCTATGGAAGAACTTGTGTTCCGTATAGAGGCTATCTTGCGCCGTGTACGTGGCAAGAAGAACAAGGAGAGTTCGGTATATCATATCGGTCGCTTTGTATTCGATACACAGAAACAGTTACTCAGCATCGGTGAAAAACAGACCAAACTGACCACGAAAGAAAACGAGTTGCTGGCTTTGCTTTGCAGTCATGCCAATGAGATACTTCAGCGTGACTTTGCTCTGAAAACCATCTGGATAGACGACAACTACTTCAATGCCCGTTCTATGGATGTGTATATCACCAAACTGCGTAAGCATCTGAAAGATGACGACCAGATAGAGATTATAAATATCCATGGAAAAGGTTATAAGTTGATTACTCCGGAGAATGAATAAACCCTCCATATCAATGATAGGATTGGCGCTGGTAATGACTGGCGCCATTCTTTTAATTGTCAGTTATCTAGTGGGGTGGACAGATTACAATTTTGTGCAGTTCAGCGGCCTCGGTATGATCATTGCAGGCATTATAACTTGGATAATTGGACAGAAAAAGAATAAATAATGTTAAAGTTATATGCAAAGGAAATATTAATGAGTGGTATCTTAAAAATAATGTGTACCTTTGCACCGCAATTTTGCAAAAACAACACTATATTCATTAAAAAGTATGAATCAATACGAAACCGTTTTCATTTTGACTCCCGTTTTGTCTGATGAACAGATGAAGGAAACGGTCGCTAAATTTAAGAGTGTTCTCACCGACAATGGTGCAGAGATTCTGAATGAAGAGGCCTGGGGTTTGAAGAAGATGGCTTACGCTATCGACAAGAAATCAACAGGCTTTTATTGCCTGCTGGAATTCAAGGGCGAGCCATCAATCGTTAAAACTCTCGAAACAGCTTATCGCCGTGATGAGAAAGTAATTCGTTACATGACAGTTAAACTTGACAAGTATGCTGCACAGTACGCTGAAAAGCGCCGCAACAAGCTTGGTAAAAAAGAGGAGGCTTAAATTATGGCACAGCAATCAGAAATCCGTTATTTGACAGCTCCTTCTATTGACACTAAGAAGAAGAAGTATTGCCGTTTCAAGAAGAGTGGCATTAAGTATATCGACTATAAGGATCCAGAGTTCCTGAAGAAGTTCCTGAACGAGCAGGGTAAGATTTTACCTCGTCGTATCACAGGTACCTCTCTTAAGTATCAGCGCCGTGTGGCAACAGCTGTAAAGCGTGCTCGCCAGATTGCTCTGCTGCCTTATGTAACAGACATGATGAAATAATAAGGAGGAGAACAAAGAATGGAAATCATACTGAAAGAAGATATAATCGGCTTGGGATTCAAGAACGATATCGTAAATGTAAAGTCTGGCTATGGCCGTAATTACCTCATTCCTCAGGGAAAGGGTGTTATCGCATCTGAGTCAGCTAAGAAAATATTAGCAGAAAACCTCAAACAGCAGGCTCATAAGTTGGCTGCTTTGAAGGCTGAGGCAGAAAAGAAAGCAGAGACTCTTAAGGATGTCACACTTTCTATTACTGCAAAGGTAAGCGCTACCGGTCAGCTCTATGGTTCAGTTACAACAGCTACTGTTGCTGACGAACTGCAGAAGCTTGGCAAGGAAATCGACCGTAAGATTATCACAATGCGTGATATCAAAAAGGTTGGTGAATATGTTGCTACCGTTCACCTTCACAAGGAAGTTACTGTTGAAATTCCTGTAGCAGTTGTAGCTGAGAATGCTCCTAAGGCTGAAGCTCCTGTTGCAAAAGAGGCTCCTAAAGCTGAAGCTCCTGTGGAGGCAGCTGAAGAAGAGACTTCCGCTGAAGCATAACTCGCTGTAAAGCAACATCATTTATTATACATTAAAGGGGTGTGTCTGACTGACGCACCCTTTTTTTTGTCAGTCTTGGAAGCCAAAAACAGCCTTAACACTTTTAGTAAACTAACTAGTTTTAGCTTTGTGATTTCATCGTTTCTCATCTATTTTTGTGTTCATCCTTTTCTTGGTTCTGATATGAATGGTTATCTGCCTGATATGTTGAGGAGCAGTATAGGTACGGTATGATTTAATATGTTGACATATAGGCACAAAAAAACCGTCGGACTCAGTCCGACGGCGTTTCTCTCAATTAGTTCGTATGCAACTAATTATTTTGCAGGAGCAGCAGTTGCAGGAGCAGCGGTTGCAGGAGCAGCAGCGCTATCAGCAGGAGCAGCAGCGCTATCAGTAGCGGCGCTATCAACTGGAGCTGCAACAGAGTCAGAGTCTACAGGAGCAGCCTGCTGAGTTTTGTTACCACAAGATGCGAAAGAGATAGCTGCAATAGCTACGAACATAAATACTAATTTTTTCATTTTTCTTTGCTTTTTAAATCTGTAAAACAATCATTTGTTTATTAAAACGTTGCAAAGGTATATAAATTTTCGATACGTTGTATCTTTTTTTAGCATTTTTTTTTGCCTATTTTTGTAACATTTTCGTAAGTCATTAATAATCAGTCGATTGTGAAATGTTAAATTTTGGACAATAATTTGCACAAACCGATTATTCACTTAATTTAGGGCGATTTCTCCAAATTTTATGTACCTTTGCAGTTGAAAGTTAGAAATCACCTGTAAAAAGGTATATAATACAGTATATAATATATGATAGATACATCAGCCTTTCAGGGTAAGCGGGCTGCTTACTTCACGTTGGGATGCAAACTTAATTTCTCTGAGACCTCAACCTTCGGTAAGATGCTCAGTGATATGGGCGTACAGACAGTCAAAGACGGTGAGCAGGCAGATATTTGTTTGGTCAATACTTGTTCTGTTACTGAAGTAGCAGATCACAAGTGCCGTCAGGCTATCCATCGTCTGGTTCGTCAGAATCCTGGCGCTTTCGTGGTAGTAACTGGCTGCTATGCGCAGTTGGAACCCGAAACAGTCAGTAAGATAGATGGTGTTGACTTGGTTTTAGGTTCCAATGAGAAAGCTAATCTGATACAGTTTCTGTCAGATGCCTGGAGTGGTGAACTTCAGGGCGGTCAGCATGCACCTTCTTTCCATACTGTCAAGACAAAGGAGATTACTTCGTTTGCACCAAGTTGCAGTCGTGGTAATCGTACGCGGTACTTCCTCAAGGTACAGGATGGCTGCGATTATTTCTGCACCTATTGCACCATTCCTTATGCACGTGGTTTCAGTCGTAATCCTACTATAGCCTCCCTCGTGGCTCAAGCAGAGCAGGCAGCAGCTGAGGGTGGAAAGGAAATCGTCCTCACAGGAGTGAACATCGGTGATTTCGGACGGACCACAGGAGAACGCTTTGAAGATCTTGTACGAGCCTTGGATGGAGTAGAGGGTATCCATCGTTATCGGATTAGCAGTCTGGAGCCTGATTTGCTCAGTGATGAACTGATAGATTATTGCAGTCATAGTCGTGCTTTCATGCCGCATTTTCATATTCCGCTTCAGAGTGGTAGTGATGCGGTACTTAAACTGATGCACCGTCATTATGATACTGCTCTCTTTGCAGAGAAGATACATCATATCAAGACAGCCCTACCTGATGCTTTTATTGGTGTGGATGTCATGGTCGGTTGTCGGGGAGAGACGCCTGAATATTTTGAGGAGACATATCAATTCCTTCACGACTTGGATGTCACCCAGTTGCATGTTTTTCCCTATTCAGAACGTCCTGGCACTTCTGCACTGAGCATTCCTTACGTGGTTGACGATGCCAGCAAGAAGTTACGCAGTAAGCGATTATTGGAACTGTCAGATGTAAAGACCACTGCCTTCTATGAGTCACACATCGGTAAAGATGCCGAAGTTCTGTTTGAGCGTGCACCTGTCGGACATGCCATGCATGGTTTTACGCGTAATTATATTCGGGTGGAGTTACCCGCCTCACAGGCAGATGAGTCTTATGACAACCAACTGATGTCAGTTCGTTTGGGTGCCTTCAATCACGATAGGACCGCATTGAAAGTCACCTTGTCCCATTCAGACCAATTAATCAATCAGAAGTAAATCAATTCAGTCATGGATAAGAAAGTAGCCATAGTCATTCTCAATTGGAATGGAGTCCGTATGCTCAGTTCCTATCTTCCTTCTGTCATTCAGTATTCTCGCGATGAAGCTACAATTATTGTGGCTGATAATGCCTCTGGTGATGATTCGCTGGCATTGATGGAGCGTCAGTTTCCTGAGTGTCCCGTTATTCGCCTGGAGAAAAACTGGGGGTTTGCTGAGGGGTATAATCAGGCACTGAAGCAGGTAGATGCCGAGTATTATCTTCTTCTTAACTCAGACATAGAGGTCACCCATCATTGGCTTACACCGCTGATAGAGTTTATGGATAATCATCCCGATGCCGCTGCCTGTCAGCCTAAGTTGCTTTCCATGTCTGATCGTGACAGTTTTGAGTACGCAGGAGCCAGTGGTGGTTATATAGACCATTTGGGTTATCCCTTCTGCCGTGGTAGGATATTCGATACCGTAGAGCGTGATGAGGGACAGTATGATTATCAGCAGTCCGTTCTTTGGGCCACAGGAGCAGCCCTGATGATACGCAGCAAGGATTATTGGGCGGCAGGAGGACTTGATGGCAGGTTCTTCGCCCATAATGAGGAAATAGATCTTTGTTGGCGACTTCGCATCAGTGGTCGATTGATTTATTGTGTCCCGGAGAGTTACGTGTATCATGTTGGAGGTGGAACCTTGCCTAAGAGCAATCCCATGAAGACTTTCCTCAATTTTCGTAATAATCTCACCATGCTTTATAAGTGTCTGCCTGACGGAGAACTACATTCAGTGATGCGCTGGCGCTGGATATTGGATTATGTTGCTGCTTGGGAGATGTTGTTGGTAAAGCATAATTGGGGAGATTTCGTGGCTATATACCGTGCTCGGCATGCTTATCATAAGTGGCGCCAAGACTTCGCAGTCGACCGTAAGCGTATCCAGGAATCCCGCGTTTCGCCCCATGTGCCTGAGCGTCGTCAGTTCTCTCTGCTTTGGCAATATTACGTAAAAGGGAATAAAAAGTTTTCAGACTTGGTCTGAAAACGGGATAACAATCATTATCCTTCTGTTATCTGCTGTGATGTCACCCCGTAGAGCAATTGTTTCACGGTCGTTTCTTTATGTGATTTCATGTAGTGGCACACCATCTTCGTGTATCTGGTAGTAAACACCCGTTTACCCATCATCTTGTTGGCCAGCCACATGATTTTCCCCATGTGCATGTCGCGTCCCGCCTGGTCTTGTATGTCAGGGATAGGACAGATGCTGAGTGTATAGAATACCAGACAGTCAGGTACAATCATGTTTCTAACCATCAGTTCGCGCTGTTGTTCTGAGTAATATCTCAGATAGATGGGATAATTTTTTCCTAGGTATTTATCCAGGCAGATACCCACATTATTGTTACCCACAATGATGCTTTGGTCCAGTGACCCAATCTGTGCATAGAACTTAGGAATATGTATACCAGGCATCTCTTCTCTCAGTTTACTGAACGATTTTTCCAGTTGTGAATTGATGTCATCCATGTTGGCATATTGCTGTTCCACCTCTCTGATGATGGCTTGTAGGGTAGTATCCTGATAGAAGTTCAGAAATTTACTGTTGATATCAGGTTCGTTCACTTTACCGATATTGATGATATCCTCCAACAGAGTCCTTGTCTGCATGGGATAGCTGAGGTTCATCTGTTGTAATGCCGCAAAGTCACCCGTAGTAAGATACTGACTCTCCACTCTGTCATAGCGTTCCACCATAATAGGATCCTCATCGGGGTCCATATTATTTGGCTTCAGACGCCATTGACACCCTGCGAGTAGTATCACGCAGGTAGTGAGAATGAGGTATGTTGCTAGTCTTTTTGTCATGCGTTTCTTTGAGTGAACTTTTGTTTTTTCTAAATTTCTGTGCAAATATACTAAAAAATATTGTAAAAACCAAATTTTTAGCTAAAAAAGATAAAAATGATGGCATATTCACCAAATATAGCTAACTTTGCTGCGTATGAAACAAATCAAAATGATGGTCGCCATGATGCTTTTGGTGAGCACGGCGACGTATGCGCAGCAGCATGTTACCATTCAGGTAACCAATCCATCCAAGTTTCAATTATCCGCTCAGCCGGTTGTTGTTGACCTTGGTAAATATAGTCAGCAGACCATCAAATCTGCAGTTGTTACCTGTGATGGGGTAGAAGTACCTTCGCAGTTGGATGATCTCAATGGCGACGGACGTTACGATGAATTGAGTTTTGTAACAGATTTGGCACGTAAGCAGCAGCGGTCGTTCAGTATTCAGTTGCTTCCAGAAGGTACACCTCGTCAATATCCTGCACAGGTATATGCAGATATGATGATGCACAACAATAAGGTGAAGGCATCCAATAAGCAGGATTTGTATATCAGTAGTCTTACAGTGGAGCGTGGCAGTGATGTATATTCCATGCTTCATCATCATGGTCCAGCTTTCGAGAGTGATCTGGTGGCTTATCGTATCTATTTCGACCGTCGTCAGACGGTGGATATTTATGGGAAGAATCGCCAGGGACTGGAACTCCATGACACCCAGTTCTATCCGGATAAGCAACAGAAGGTTGCCGGTTATGGCGATGATATCCTCTGGGTAGGCGAGACGCTGGGCGTAGGTACGCTCCGTGGTTGGGATGGTATCCAGCCAGTGATGCTCGATGACCTTGACAGTCGTACCCTGCGTATTCTTTCCCGTGGTCCTGTCCGTACCGTTATCGAGGTGATAGATAAGAATTGGAACACAGGCAATGCCGGAAAATCCACGGTGGACATGACCACCCGATATACTTTGTATGCCGGTCATCGTGACTGTTTCGTGGATGTGCATTACAGTCATCCAGTCACAGGATATCAGTTTGCTACAGGCATCATCAATGTGAAGAATTCTACCGAATATTCCGATCACGAGGGACTTCGCGGTTGTTGGGGTACCGATTGGCCCGTCAGCGAGAAAGACTCAGCCGGACATAAGCGTGAGACGGTAGGACTTGGTATTTGCATACCTCAGCAGTATGTAGAGCAGGAATTGCCTGCCAATAAAGATAATTATGCTTTTGTGGTAGGCAATATGGGTACAGATTTCCAGTATGCCATTACTTTCTGTTCTGATAATGAGACCTGGGCAGGCAGTTGTCATTCAGCCAAGGATTGGTATCAGTCACTCAAGGATTGGAAGCAGCAAGTATCGCTTCGCAATTCATTTCGATATTAAAGGATATTATGAATGCGGGTCGGACTTCCGATCCGCATTTGCTAGATATACACCGCCTAAAATCATGGCAGACCCCACGATAGCCAACCAATTGGTTGGTTCATGCAGTACGATGGCACTGGCTACAACTGTGGTAATCGGGTTCAGATACACGTAGTTGGAAGTCTTCAGCGCTCCGATTCTTTTGATGGCCCAGCTCCATAGCAGGAAGCACAGGAAGGAAGCTACGAATCCCAGAAAGAGCAGGTTGCCCCATACTTCCACGTGGGTGAATCCCTCCATAGGAAACTTCCATGGTTTCACTGCAAACACAGGCAGCATGGTAAGGATACCATAACCAAATACCTTTCTGGTAATCACTACAGGACCATATCTGTCACTTACCCCTTTCATCAGTAGACTATATACAGCCCAACATACAGACGCGCAGAGCGCCAGCATGTCGCCTAGAGGATTCAGTTTCAGAACGAAGTGCCCGTTGAATATTACTAGTCCCACGCCGGCGAGAGCCAGTAGCGAACCCATAATCAGCTGCCAGGTAGCCTTCACATCCTTCAGGAATATGATAGCCAGAATGGTAGTAAGAAGTGGAGCCGTACATACGATGAAAGATACATTGTTGACGTAGCTGATGCCCACAGCCATATTTTCCGAAACAAAATAGAGCGATCCGCCTGTAATACCGAGCAGCAGCATCCATGCCTCATCCTTCCAGTTGTGGCACCACAACTTTTTGGGCGAGATAATCCAGATGCAGAGATATGCGATGATGAATCGCACCATGAATATCTCTTCAGGTGTCATCCCGTTTAGAATCAGGATTTTGCTGTTTACGAATGTACCTCCCCAGATCAGTACGGTGAGGATAGCTATCAGATGATATTTTACCATTAGTTTAGATTCCATGCACTTACATCCACTGTCGCCTCCACTTTATTTTCAATATCATCAGAGAGGTTGCAGAAGAAGTCGATGCCCGTCAACTGTTCCAGTCTGTCGATGGACACTGCATAATTTTTTAGATTTGTATCTGAATTGGATTTATGTTCAAACCATAATCCCAATGCCTTAAATTGTCCGTCTTTCTCGCAGAGTAGCGCCACAAAGAAGTACTTAGGTACAGGTATTCTGTTGGTGGCAGTGCTGCTGGGAATATATTTGATGATATTGCCATTGTCTATGGTACCCCCCTTGCAGACATAGAGAATATCTCGGAAACTGCTCTTGTTGAGCGAACGAACCTTATTCTCCATAGTATTCCAGATATACGATACCCCATTATCGTCATAAGCATTAAATTCATGTATTTGCGGCTGCATATTCGTCAGATAGAAAGTCTGCTTGTTTGCTGCAGCCGAGCAGAGGCGGTCAGCAGACGGGCAGATGTGTCCGTGTTCATACCCCGAACTCCAGTAGGGGTCAGAGAAATAAAAATTGGAGTCCATATCCGCATCGTTAGGATATTGTGGGTCGCCATAATATCTGCTTGTATTGGTAGCGCTGTTTCCGTTATACATTTCATAGCACGACCATCTTTGGGCCCGCATGGTAGGGTCCCATTCTATGGAGTAGTTCACCCCGTATGCGTCAGTCTTGTGTACAATCACAAAACTGTTTCCATCATTTTTCACATGAGGGAATTCCAGCCTCAGGTAGTCAGCTATCGTGCTGGGGTTTATATTTGCATTAGTCCCAGAAGTATTGTCTTTACCAGTGGGTATCTTGTCGTCGTCCGGTGCTTCACAAGCCGTGAATGTCAGAGCAGCACAGAATAGGGCGAGTGCTGCTTTTCCGAGGATTAATCCTTTTTTCATTTGCAGTTATATATGTGTTGATGTGAGCCTGCAAAGTTACGAACTTTTTTCTATTTAGGCAAGTCTTTGCGCAAATATAATTCTCCTTTTACATCATATTCTCCCTGGTCAAGGATTCTCAGTAAATAGAAAGATTGTTGAAAAAAAACAGGAGCATATCCTTTGATACACTCCTGTCCGTTATTGTCAGTTGAAGGGATTAGTCCTTCTTCCTTTTTTTATTGATTACTCTGCATAGAAGATCTGGATAGTCTGAGCACGAAGCTGAGTACCACCGGTAGATGTTGCATTCTTGTTGACGATAGTCAGTGTGTTTCCACTGTTACTTCCGTAGAGAGTCTCATTGCCAATGTAAGTTGTTCCATTGTAAGCATCACAGGTGATGACCACTTTGGCAATTTTCTTGGCACCTACAATGGTAATCACGTTGTTGGCATAGATACGAGCGCCCTTAGTGGCTGTGTAGAATGTTGGTGCACTGCTGCCTTCACCCTTGCTGAAGCTTATCTTAGTTCCATCTGTCAGTGTATAAGACAGTCCGTCAATTACTTGTTTATCTGTATAACCAAATGTAGCGATGTCTGCTGTGATATTTGTAGTGGCAGTTTTAGATGCATCAGTCAGAGTAACTACATTGTCGGCTACGGTGCGAGTCATATTGCTTGTAGTAGTGGTACCACCTGTATCACCAGAGCCACTACCTTTTGTTACACCGTTCAGAGAGTAGAGGTATGCTCCATTCTGTACGGTCTCGTAAGTGCCATTATAATTTGTAATTTTACCGCATACAATTACATCGTCACCTTCTTTTAATACATCGCCGGAAGTATATTTTGCATTTTCTAAGTATAGAGCGCGGTATACATAGAATTCATTGCTGCTGGTTCCGTCATCAGAAATGTAGAAAGCCGCATTACCGTATTGTGTAGTGTAGTTTTCTTTAATAGATACTACTTTTCCTTTGAAATAATAGGTGTCTGTGCTGGTTTCGCCAGTAGCAAGTTTCTTTGCGATATTCGTGATGGCCACTGCATTGTATGGGTCTGTCTGAGTACCCGTACCTGATGCAACACCAGGTGTTACAGGAGTTGTGCTGCCACCTTTACCGTTCAGAGAATACAGATATGCAGCATTCTGTGAAGTCTCGTATGTGCCGTTATAATTGGTTATCTTACCGCAAATGATTACAGTGTCACCAACTGCTGGTAAGTCACCTGATGTGTATTTCACATTGTTTAGGTAATAAGCACGGTATACATAGAACTGGTTATTGGTAGTTCCATCATCAGAAATGTAGAAGGTAGCACTGCCATAGCTGTCGCTTCCGTAGTTGGATTTGACAGATGATACGATACCTTTGATATAATAATTATCTGTGCTGGTTCCGCCGGAGCCCAACTTCTTGGCAGCTGCATTGGCAGCCACGCAGTTGAATGGGTCTGCAAGGGTGCCTGTACCTGTAGCTACTGCCTCAGGATTGGCAACTGGCTGAGAATATGGCTCTGGTACGTCAGAGCAGCTTGAAAATGTGAATGCTGCCAAAGCTAGGGCGAGCATAGTATTGATAATCTTTTTCATATCGATTGATTTTTATTTCTTTGTGATTAATAAATGATGGATAGGGTTATTTGATTTCTACAGTCTTGATTTCCCATGTACCGGCTTTTGTAGCAGTACTGCTGTAGTGGAATGCGAGCTGTATCTTCTGTCCGGCATAGTCTGCGAGACTGGCAGTGGAGCTGAAGAATGTCCAACTCAATGTAGTGGGGTATCCTTCCAGGTTCACCTGTTTCCAGTCTTTTCCGTTTGTACTTGCCCATACCGTAGCTTCATTCTGTGCAGTAGCAACGTCAGTGAAGAAGTTGAGGGCTTGGTTGACGGTCAATGTGGGTTTGGACATCTTAGACATGTCTATAGATGGTGAAACCAGCCAACTGCTCGTTTCTGTGTTGGTCTTATTGATATATCCGGTGGCCTTCATACCGTAGGTAGTGGTGTTGGTCCAGACAGTTGCTCCTTCGGGCGTGTTATCAGTGATGGTCCAGTCGCCCTGTCCTTGCGTAAAGTCGACGCTGTAACTTGTGGAAGGTTCAATACCGCTGGCCTCTTTGATATCACTCTGTTTGCGGATGATGATCTGCCAGTCGTCATTGTATCGTGTGGCGATACCCACCACGTCGCATGCTTTAGCTTTGTGGGCTACTGTATCATAAGGCAGCACAGTAGATGAGAATTTGGCATAATCACCGCTGGTACGGGTGAATACATTGGTACCGAATTCATTGAATGTCTGCTTGTAATAGCCTGTGCCAGAACCAGATTCCTCACCGTCCTTCAAGGTTTTTGTGCCGTCAGCATTCACGAAGGTCACATTCTTCAATACGACCAACTGTCCGCAGGCATCCATATTGTTTTCTATAGTCTTGAAGTCTACAGTGTCCACCTTTGATTCGTCGGCAGTACCCACAGCCTTGTAGTGCTGTTCCCATACATACTTAGGCATACGGCCTACGCCTTCTGCACCTTTGCTGTTTGTATAAGGAGTACCAATCTGTGGTTGTTTTCCGTATCCGCCAACAACCAGTCCTTTGAGGTCGATGATGATTTCCTGACCGATAGGCAGGTATCCGTTGATACCGGCATCATTGATGGCCACGATGATACCACCGGTAGCATCCTGTACACATATCTGTTTATACATATTACCGCCTACATCATTACCCACTACAGTGGCTTTGATTTTTACGTCGGTAGTGATTGAATCATAAGAACCACTGGAGATGGCATTGGCATGGGCAGTCTTGAGCTGCGCGATGGTCACAACACCTGTTGCCTCAGAGATGGTCTGGTTGCCTGGAACGTAGTCGGTAGGATCACCGTAGCCTCCGTCCATACATGATGCGAACATGCCGCATACAGCAGCCATGATGAGATATTTTATACTTTTCATTTTGTTCTGCATTATTAGAATTTATAACTTACTATCAGCATACCGTTGGTTCCATTTGCATAGAACTTCTTAGGACTCAACTCGAAGTTGTAAGCACGTATCTGCTCACCGTTCTCGTCAGTACTCTTACGGTTCTGCTCCATACCACCTGTACAGATCTTGATGTTGTTCAGAATATTGGTCAACATCAGATTGATGGAGAGGCTTCCTTTCTTGAGATAGATACTTCTGCCGATACTTGCGTCAAGCATGAAACCACCGTTGCCTTTGGCTTGTGATTGGATGCTGCTCAGGTCGCGGGTACCATCGGCATTCTGTGGAATGTCGCTGTAGTAGCGTACGATAGGTGAGTAGTACAGATAGATCTTGTCATAGTAGTTGCCGATGAGGTCGAGGAACCAGCCGTGGTTGTGGTATGACAGGTCTATACTTCCTGCATTCAGAGGAGTACCGCCTTCGCGCATGTTCTTATTGATGCAGATGTCATCATGATATACACCGTCCTGTGAAAGCATGTAGCGGACATTGGCATTGTTGATGTACTTCGCTTCGCTGATGGTTCCCAGCGCCTTGATATTGAATACGGAATTTACCTTGAAGTTCAGTCCGAGTTCCACTCCGTAGTATTCCTTGTTGATTCCTGTGAGGGAAATATAAGAGAAGGAGTTCTGGATGTCAGAGTAAGCCATGCTGCTCTCTGTGACGTTTTCCAGACGGCTGTAGTATGCACTCAGGTTAGCATGGAGCCAACTGGTCTGCAACTGATAGCCAATCTCACTGCTGAATATCTTTTCTACCTTCAGACCGTTCACAAAGTCATTGTTGATCTGAGGAGCAGCAAAAGCTGTCTTGGCTGCAGGAGCCTTCCACTCATAACCTACACCGAGGTTGATGGTATTGCCGGCACCGAGGTTGAAGTTGGCGCCCATCTTGCCGCCGCCTTCCAGGAATCTAGCCGTGCCACTCTTGCCATAAGAGTTGTCGGCAGCCAGACCGTTGCGCATCTTACCGTCGCGCTGCATGGATACACCACCGATTCTACCGCTTGCAAAGAAGTGCATGCGTTTGTAGTTGAGGGCATAAGTAGCCCAGGCGTTGGCCATGTTTACGAGGATATTGTAATCATAACCGAAGCGGTCGCCTACTTTCACTTCAGCGTTAGGATTGTTCAGGTCGTACTGAGCCTGACTTGATGTGCGGCCGTAAGTACCTTCTACATATGTATTGATATTGTAGAGGTGGTCGGCACCCAGCAGGTCTTCCAGTGTCTGATAGTGATAACCTGTATTGTTGGATACGATGATGCCCATATCGAGTGTAGAGTTCTTGGTCAATTTCGTATTCAGTGTGGAAGCCAGGTTGAAGGTGAGCTGGTTGTCATGATATGCCTGTAGGTAGTACATGGCATCGGCACCCTGTGCTGAGGCTATACGGTTGGCATAGTACATGCGGTCCCAGTTGATTTGCCGGTTGGCCTCTGAGGCAGTGAGGTAGTCATAAGCCGACTGCCATGCTGCGAGTGCAGAGTTGGTACGGTTGTAGGTGTCGCTTGCGTTCCAGACATTATAAAATGCGCTGGGCAGTCCGCTGTAATAGTCAGGAGCAGGGTTGGTAGCATTGTTGTAACTCAGACGACTGCTGCTGTACATGGAATATCTGTTCATGAGTGAAGTAGTGAGCTTCATGTCCTCATTGATTTTGAAGTCCCAGGTGAGCAGGGTAGTGGGAGCCCAGCTGTTTACGATGCGTGAGCTGCGTACCTTACCGTTCTGATAACCCCAGTTAGGATTGTAGTAATTACTGTTGGCAAGCCAGTACATCTCATCGGTACTTGCAGCCTGTGCGGCACGCTCGGTAGGATTGCCGAAGGTGACGAGCGAGAGACTATGCTTGTCATTGATGAGTTTTTCCACACCCAGGAAGTAAGACAGTGAATTATAGAATGTACCTTTTACGTATCCGCGGTCAGCCCAGCGATAAGTAACGCCTCCGGAGAAAGCCCATCCCTTGCTGTTGAATCCGGAATTGTAGGAGTACATGCCACGGAGTGTATAGTTGCGGTTGGCACCGGCCAGCGAGATATGCTGACCTACCGGCAACTGGCTGGGACGGAAATTATAATTATTCGAACCGCCCATGGCTGTAAATCCGAAGTTATTATTCTCAAAAGGTAGTGTAGTCTCCACGTTACGGGTCTGGTCGTTCAGACCGCCTACCAATGAATAACTAAATTCTCCTCTTTCCATGTCATTCACGGGATTACCATTGATGTAGATCTCGTTGTATTTGGCATTGAATGCTCTGTATTTAAAGCGGGCTGCACTGAATCGGTAACCTACTTCGCTTGCATAAGCATTGTTGTTGGAACCAATAATGGTAATGTTCTGCGAAACATTATCATCTTCACCCAGCTGGGCTTCGGTCAACGTGAAAGCCGCTTCGTTGCCTGCATTCATCTTCTGGCCCTCAGTTTCCGTGTTCTGGGCAAAGGCAGACGGTGCGCAACAAATGGCAATCACTGCTAGTTTCAGCTTCTTTTGCATACTTTATTCTTTTATAAAATTAAATTAGGGGCTACAAAGTAACGAAAACTTTTCTAAAAAAACAAGTGGTTTTGAATAATTTTCAGTGAAAAAGTGTATTTTATCATTTAAAATAGCGATATTTGCATCATAATATATATGTGATATGAAGAAATACATTTCAATTTTGGCATTTCTGCTCCTTATAGGGGTGGCTCATGCAAATGCGCAGCAGAAGAAGTACGCGATGTATGCTGCAGGATTTTACAATCTGGAGAACCTGTTTGATACCTGTCATGATGCGGGAAAGACTGACTATGAATACCTGCCCTCCGGAGGGATGGCCTGGAATGGTATCAAGTATTCACACAAATTGCACAATATGGCCAAAGTACTGGCCGAGATGGGTACCGACAAGTTGCCGGCTTCCATAGGATGTGCATTCATCGGTGTGGCCGAAGTAGAGAATGATAAGGTGATGACCGACCTTTGTGACCAGGAACCATTGAAGGCACGCGGTATGAAGTTTGTGCATGTTGAGGGTCCCGACAAGCGTGGTGTCGACTGCGCCCTGGTGTATAACCCGAAGCTCTTTGAGGTGCGTAACGTGAAGCTTGTGCCTTATATTTACGAGTTGCCAAAGGACAGTGGCAGGGCTACCCGTGGTTTCCTCACTGTGAGTGGTACTATGGCCGGTGAACATGTCACCGTGATTGTGAATCACCTGCCCAGTAGATTTGCCGGTTCCTATTATCGAGAACTGGGCGGCAAACAGATTTATGCCGTGGTGGATTCTTTGAGAAATGATGATCCTCAGGTGAAGGTGCTCGTGATGGGTGATATGAATGATGACCCGATGGACAAGTCTATGGCTGTGGATATGCACGGAAAGCGCAACATCGATGAGGTGGGCGATGCCGACTTCTATAATCCCTGGTGGAATGTGCTTGCCAGCGGTACAGGTACGCTGATGTACAACGGCAGCTGGAACCTTTTTGACCAGATACTGGTGTCTGCCAATCTTGTGAACAGAGACGGCAAGAAAGACTTCTCTACGCTCAAGTTCTTCAATAATCAGATATTCCGCAGAGATTATCTGTTCCAGACGGAAGGTAAATACAAGGGTAATACCAAGCGTACACATGCCGGAGGTATCTGGCTCGACGGCTACAGTGATCACCTGCCTACTATCGTCTATTTAGTGAAAGAAATAAAATAATATATATGACAATTATTGGTATAGCTGGCGGTACGGGTTCCGGTAAGACGACCGTCGTCAAGAAAATAGCTCAAGCACTCCCTCCACGATGTGTGACTGTGGTGCCGTTGGATTCTTACTACAATGATACTACGGACATGACGGAAGAAGAGCGACGTGCTATCAACTTTGATCATCCGGATGCCTTCGACTGGAAACTTCTCACGGAGCATATCCGACTGCTGAAGTCTGGTCAGGCTATCGAACAACCCACTTATTCGTATATCCTGTGCAACCGACTGAAGGAAACTATACACGTGGAGCCTAAACAGGTAATCATCATTGAGGGTATCATGACGTTGCATTACAAACGTCTGCGCGATATGATGGATCTGAAGATATTCGTGGATACCGACAATGATGTACGGTTGATCCGCAATATCCGCAGAGACGTGGTGGAGCGTGGCCGTACGGTGGAGGATGT
>DAIRCP010000003.1:52342-68223 GCA_036796635.1 Prevotella sp.
GATATGTTCCCGGTCATCAATGGTTTGGTGGCCTTGAAGGTATCTATGCAGAGCGGGTCGCGGGCCAGTTGGTCGGCGAGTCGCTTCTCACTTTCTTCCAGCGTCGGTTCCAGAAAGGGATAACCGTCGGAAGCCAGCACGATGGTCCATGGCTGGAAGTCCAGCTCTATCACTTTCACGTGGCGGCGGGGTATCGTAGTTCCGTCTATCACCGAGTAGTCGATGTTCTGTTTCTGCATCGACTGGATGAGTGCGGGCAGAATCTGCGGTCGCCCTTCCTCCCCCGGATGCTGATGCATATAATCAGCACGTTGCTGGGCTAGTCTTGCCTCATCGGGCTTCGGGTTCTGATAGAGTGTCTCGCCTATCAGCGCCTGACAGTCGCCTATCATCCATACTTCCCTGCGCAGTCTGCTGAAGATCACCGCACTGGCAGTGGGTCGCTCCTCAGGTGGCAGTTCCGTCTTGCTGAATGGGATGAGCGAGTAGTGACTATGTATATATTCCGTGATGCCCGAGCAGAACTGGTCCACACTCGTATCCTTCTTCATATTGCGGATATACTTGCTGATGAGCAGCATGGCATATCGTCCGTTGGTATAAAGCGGATGGATGTGTTTCTTCGTCTTGCTGGTGCTCCCGTCTATCACAGCGATGAAATCATCGGTTACGACGAGGCCGTCTTCTGTCTTCTCTTGGTTGCTCTTGGCTTGGATGCTTTGTTCTATTATTTGCATAAGCGGGTTGCTTCATATTATTAAAGAGTACAGGAATGAGGTCAGCCCTGCCGATACGGCGGAGCGACTGTTCTATGGGGCGCCGTGCTTCGGGTTTATACCAGAAGAAAAATTGGCGCTGTGCCAGTTTCTCCTCCTGTGAGTGGGCGCTGTACACAGGTTCCAGTGTATAGGGATCGTAACCGGTGTACCAGGTCTCTGTACTCACGGTCATGGGTGTGGGCGTAAAGTCCTGAATCTGTTCCAGATGGAAGTCCAGTTTACGGGTGATGACTGCCAACTCAGCCATATCCGACTCATGGCAGCCTGGATGACTGCTGATGAAATAAGGGATAATCTGCTGGTTGATGCCTTCTTCCTTACAGATACGGTCGAAGATGCGCTTAAACTCATAAAATTGCTGGAATGAGGGTTTTCGCATGAGGTGGAGTACCTGGTCGCTGGTATGTTCGGGAGCCACCTTGAGTCGTCCGCTCACGTGGTTCTTAATCAGTTCGCGGGTGTATTCCTGGGCAGCCTTGTTGGCTTCTTCATCTTTACCTCTGTATAGTAAGAGGTCATAACGTACGCCGCTGCCGATAAAACTCTTCTTGATGCCTGGCAGTGCATCCACAGCATGGTAGATGTCAAGCAGGGCACGGTGGGAGGTGTTCAAGTTGGGGCACACCTGCGGATGGATACAGCTGGGACGCTTGCACTTTTCACAGATGCTCTTGTTGCGTCCGCCCATTCCGTACATGTTGGCGGATGGTCCGCCTAAGTCGGAGAGATAGCCTTTGAAGTCGGGCATCTGTATCACCTGTTTCACTTCGCTCAGGATGCTCTCCTTGGAGCGGCAGGCGATGAACTTGCCCTGATGGGCGGAGATGGTACAGAAGGCACAGCCGCCGAAGCATCCCCGGTGGATATTGATGCTGTGCTTGATCATCTCGTAAGCCGGTATCACCTTGTTCTTGTACTTGGGGTGTGGCAGACGGGTATAGGGCAGGTCGAAGGCAGCATCCAGTTCCTCGGTAGTCATCGGGGGATAGGGAGGGTTCACCACGGCGTAGCGTCCTTCCACCTCCTGTATCAGTCGCTGGGCATGTACCTTGTTGGATTCCTCCTCGATATGGCGGAAGTTTTCCGCTTCGGCCCGTTTGTCGCGCAGGCATTCCTCATGACTGTGCAGGATGATGTCCTGTTCATTGATGCCTTCGGGAATATCCTTTTCCAGAGATAGATATACCGTCTGAGGAATATCGTGTATCTGTTTTGGCGGAATACCGTCTTCCATCTTGCGGCACAGTTCCAGGATAGGGCGCTCGCCCATACCATAGATAATCATGTCGGCCTGACTGTCGCAGAGAATGCAGCGGCACAGTTTGTCCTGCCAGTAATCATAGTGGGTAAGTCGGCGCATGCTGGCCTCGATACCTCCCAGGATGATTGGTACATCCGGATAGAGCTGTCGCAGAATCTTGGAATATACGATGGTAGGGTATTCCGGGCGCATATCGTGTCGACCGTCAGGAGAATAGGCATCTTCTGAGCGCAGGCGGCGGTTGGCAGTGTATTTGTTCACCATGGAGTCCATGCAGCCCGGTGCGATACCGAAGAAGAGACGTGGTCTTCCTAATTTCTTGAAGTCACGGAAGTCGCCGTGCCAGTCAGGTTGCGGAACGATGCCGACGCGATAACCGGCCGCCTCAAGGGTACGGCCGATGACGGCCACGCCGAAAGAGGGGTGGTCGATATACGCATCGCCTGAAAAGAGGATGATATCCAGTTCATCCCATCCTCTGAGTTCCAGCTCCTTCTTGGTAGTGGGCAGAAAGTCAGTAAGTTGTGGCATAAAGAATGACTTGATTATGCTTGAGCTTCTTCTGTTTCTTCCGCTTCCTCGTCGTCCCTGTTTTTGTTTACCCAGTTGATGTAGAGTACCACGAGCTGCTGGAGTCCGAAGGCCTTCATGTTAGGATGATAGACCACGTCCAGGCAGAGATCCAGCAAGTCCTTGTTGGCTTCTGTGGAAGATTCCAGGATACTGCGGATATTAAATTTGAGTTTGTCCAGCACTTCCTCGTCTATATAGCCGTTGCTGTCTATGAGGTCACGGAACAACTGATAATTCATGATAGTCTCTAAATGCTTTTCAGAAACCTCGATACTACGAGTTCCTGATGGGTTTGATTGTATTTTCATATTCTTTAATTTTTATATATTATTTATTTCTTCAGTAGGAAACTGAGTATTCCTCTCATGATGGCGGCGCGCTTGTTGGCGTCGCGGATGCACTCAAAGGGGAATCCCATGGTGAATGATTTATAGTCGTTGCCGTTGTAGGCCACGGCTGCGTCGCCGTCATCCGTATAGCGCATGGCAGTGAATGCGTTGCTGCCCGTACCCTGATTAACAGGTAACAGTTTGTCGGTGGATGTGGCAGCATAGTGCGTGTCATTGAGTTGGTGGAAATAGGTGAGGGTAGTGCCCATGCCTATCACCGAGTCATTCTGTGCGGTATTGCTACCGGCACTCTGGCATTTCAGCAGTGAGTTGATAAACTGCTGATGCTCGGTATCTGTATTGTCTGTCCCGATGTAACTGCCGCTGACGATGAGTTTTCCGCCCGCCTGCGCGTACCTTTTCAGGGATGACTGCAGGAGTGTAGGGAATGTAGGACAGTTTCTCAGTGCATATTCCTTGTTGCGGTTCAGACCCAGTATCAGGTCGAGCACCTGATATCGCTTCAGGTCAGTCTCACCGGTTTCTATAGCCTCACTGCTGCAACTCAGTATGTTGTACAGGTTGGCACTCTGGATGGCTTCCGCATGCGTCGTGGTATAGTCGAAATCATTGCCGGCTACAAAGTAACCAGCCATCTCATTGCCGCTGTATCCAAGTCCGCCGGGACCCTCGGTGCCCATGCTGGCACGGTCAAAGTCCTGCTGTCTGCCCACCCAACCAGCAGTTTTACCAGCAGTCACACCGGCATCTTCGTCCAGGTCGAATCCCTGTTCCGTATCCGTATTTCTGATGGCAGGAGCCGATAACCGATGGAAGGCATTGGCAATCATCACGGTGGATGTGGCTCCGGGATGGAGCAGCGCGCAGAGCTCCTCAGTAGGGAAACTCTTTCCACCTCTGTTCACTGCAGCCACCTTAAAGCGGTAGAGCATGTCCGGTTGTAACTGTATCGTATACTGGTTGGACTGTACATAAGTACCATTGTCGAATGAACCTGGTCCTGCTGCGGTATATACCAGATATCCAGTAGGTTGTGCAGTTTCTTCAAGGGAATCCTTTACGTCATTCCATCGCAGGCGCACCTCATTGATGTTAGTCTGTTCGATGCGGAAATGATGGGGTGCCAATGGAGTGACGATACAGCTCGTACCATGCACATCGGCGATGTAGCGGAGGATACCTTTGTATAGACTGCGTGCCAGTGTGAAGCGGAAATGCGGGTCCTGTGCAAGCATCATTTCCGGGAAGTTCTGATGAGAGAGCGTCTCGATGATGCAGCTGGGCACTTCAGGTACGCGGGTCTCGGAGTAGTTCTTATCCCATATTCCGCGCGTAGCCCATTTTCCGTATTTCTTCTGGATATCATTGTTGATGCTGTTGAGCAGTGTGTTGGCCATGTCTTTGGAAGTCATGCGGGAGATACCTGCATTGAGTCTGCCGTCATTGAATGAGGTGGTACAGATAGCCAGCGAACCGATCAGTCCCGTACCGAGTTTGTCATAACCCGCATCACTGTGAATGGCGAGAGACAGTTCGAAAGGAACTTTCTCCCCGTCTTTCGTAGGCACATAACAGGAACCGCCAGCCAGGTAGTTGGTCATCATCGATCGGGTATTGATATCATCCCCGTAATCATCCTGACCGCTTTTGCTGCTGTAGACCGAGTAAGGCATGCCCGCCCACTGTGCAGCGTAGCGTGCGCCCTCCAGGCATCGTGGCAGTGTACTCACTTTTCCGCCCCGCTGGATATTGCCCATGCCCCCGCCGAAGCGGACGGCATCTGCAGTCACCATGCTGCCGTGACCATTGTCACTCTGGTTGGTCAGTACCACCCGGTTGAATTCGTTGCAGCCTTTGTCGAAATCAAAGGTGCCCAGATATACCCAGGTATTGCCTCCCATCTGTTGGTTCACGTAGAAGTTGGTTTTCTCGCCTTGGTGCCATACCGTATAGTGGGCATCGTCCACACTGTTCTCCACGGTTTGGTAACTCACGTATACAGCGTATCTTCCTGCCTCATTGAAAGTAGGCTGATAAGATATCTCACTGTATTTGTTTTTTCTTTTAGTGGATTTGGCGATTCGGGCAGTTCCGGCGGTGAAAGGATTTTCCCCGTCGTTGTATGTACCGCTGTGCCAGTTGAATCCGGGATTTGGAGCCGCCTCCCATTCCTTGCCGTTGTTGGTTTCCTGATAAGTGGAGTATCCCTTCGTGTCATTGTCCACGATCACCTCATTCTTCTGCCAGTCCCTCTCACGGGGAGTGAATACGATGGCACCAGCATTCTCCAGCATAGGAATCAGGTAAGGTACCACGATGGTCTGGGTAAACAGGTCCTCATTGGTGCCGAACAGATTGGGTCGTTGCCATTTCCATTCGTCTTTCTTCACGTCATAATATCTGCCGTGGCTTGCCCAGACCGAGAGATGCCTGTTTTGCAGTCCGTGGGTGATGGTTATCGGCAGTGACACATCCTGCACCCATGGTCTGCCCTCATAATTGATGTCTCCCCAGGCACGTGATTGGTTCGGGTCGTCAGTCAGACAGCCCGGCACCAGGTTTTCGATGGCCATACCGTTGGTCATCACCGTGATTTTGTATTTCTTGTAGGGTTTGGGCAAATCACTCGCCAGTTTGGAATAAATATGCTGTGTGATTTTCGGGGTGAATTCCTGTTGTGCAAATGTGCCGTCAACATGAATAAGGAGTGTGCGTTTCGTATTATTAAGTTCATAGTTAAGCATTTTGGGAGCATTGATAAACACAGCGTCTTTAGGCTTGTATTTAGCAAAATAATGCTCCAGCTGCAGCACCATTCGCCCTTCATCGGGTGAATTCTGTGCGGCAGCATTCAGGCTCATGGCCATCAGCATAACTATGCATAAACTTTTGTTTTTCAATTATTTATGTTTAATATTCTCATTAATACTTAAAGTTTTCCGGGTGCTTGCCCTTGAAGTCTTTGAAGTATTCCTTGATTTCTTTCAACTGTCCTTGGTAGTCGCCCGTCGGTATGATGGTCTTGGTACACTGTATGAGTTTGCGCTCATAGTCAGCTCCATATAGAAGGATAGGTATACCGGCCTCCTGGGCGATATAATAGAAACCTTTTTTCCAGTTCGGATTCGGAGAGCGAGTACCCTCCGGTGTGATGCAGAGGTGGAACACTTTTTCGCGCATGGCAGTCTTGGCCAGATTGCTGGTCATGCTCGTATGTTTGGCGCGATACACAGGTATGCCTCCTATCTTACGGAAGAAAGGCCCCAGCGGCCAGAAGAACCATTCTTTCTTCATGAGAAACTGACTTCTGAATCCGATGGCACCCGCGAAGAGTTGGCCGATGAGTAAGTCCCAGTTGGAAGTGTGAGGAGCCAGACAGATGATATACTTGTCAGGATGAGGCTGATCGATGTTCAGTGTCCATCCCATGCGTTTACATAAGAGCCACTTGCAGAATTGTTGATACATATTTCAGAGCTCTTAGTGAGTATTATTGATTTGGTCAGAGATTTCACTTACACGGGCGTTAAACTTCTCTATCAGGTCGTTGTAATAGTCGCGAGCCTTCATGCCTGGTTCCGGGTGAGATACTCTGCAGATGAACTCAGTCTGCATCTTTACAATCGAATAGAATAGAGCATTGATATTGTCACGATTTACCTGCTTGTCATACAAAGAAGCAGCAACACATTCTGCAAAAAGTTCTGCGCATGCTATCGTGATGTTGTGCTTTAATGTTCTTTTATTTGCCATAATTTCTTTTTTTTGTTTCTACAAAGATACACAAAATAATCAAAGTGCAATGAGTTGAGAGCAAAAAAATTATTAAAATCGATGATTTCATTCTCATTCCTTCTTTTTTGTGCAAAGAAATCAGTAACTTTGCGCGAAAATAGAAATGAATCGAGTAGTAAATTCATTATTCATATATTAAAAATAACAAGTTAAGATGGAAAAAAGTGCTTTGCAGATTGAGAGAGCTGCCTATCAGCCCAAGTTGCCGAAGGCTCTCCAAGGCTCAGTTAAAGTGAAGGAAGGTGCCGCTACACAGAGTGTAGCCGACCAGGAAGAAATCAAGAAGTTGTTCCCTAACACTTATGGTATGCCTATCGTTGAGTTCCAGCCCAGCGATGCAGAGAACACGAAGAAGATGAATGTTGGCGTCATCCTCTCTGGTGGTCAGGCTCCTGGTGGTCACAATGTGATTACCGGTCTCTTTGATCAGATTAAGAAACTTAACCCTGAGAACCGCCTTTTCGGTTTCCTGATGGGTCCTGGTGGTCTTGTTGACCACAACTACATGGAGCTCACAGCTGATATCATCGATGAATACCGCAATACCGGTGGTTTCGATTTGATTGGTAGCGGTCGTACCAAGCTCGAGAAGGAAGATCAGTTTGAGAAGGGTCTTCAGATTATCCGCGAACTGGATATCAAGGCTATCGTGATTATCGGTGGTGATGACTCTAATACCAATGCTTGTGTATTGGCTGAATATTATGCTGCCAAGAAATATGGCGTACAGGTAATCGGTTGTCCTAAGACCATCGACGGTGACCTGAAGAATGAGCAGATTGAGACTTCTTTCGGTTTCGATACCGCCTGCAAGACATACTCAGAGCTTATCGGTAATATCGAGCGCGACTGTAACTCAGCACGTAAATACTGGCACTTTATTAAGGTAATGGGCCGTTCTGCATCTCACATCGCTTTGGAGTGCGCTCTGCAGTGCCAGCCTAACATCTGCCTCGTATCAGAGGAAGTGGAGAAGAAGGATATGACCCTGAATCAGATTGTAGACCAGCTTTGCGATGCCATCGCTTATCGTGCAGCTCAGGGCAACAACTTCGGTACCGTTATCGTACCAGAGGGTCTGATTGAGTTCATCCCCGCTATCGGCAGACTGATTGATGAGTTGAACGACCTGCTCGCAGCTCACGGTGCTGATTACAAGGATTTGGACAAAGACGCACAGCGTAAATATATCATCGCTCACCTGAGCAAGGAGAATGCTGCTACATTCGAGACATTGCCAGAGGGTGTTGCCCGTCAGCTTTCACTCGATCGTGACCCACACGGAAACGTACAGGTATCACTCATCGAGACAGAGAAACTGCTGAGCGACATGTGTGAGGTGAAACTCGCCAAGATGAAGGCAGAGGGTAAGTTTGTAGGTAAGTTTGCTGCACAGCATCACTTCTTCGGTTACGAAGGACGTTGCGCTGCTCCATCCAACTTCGATGCAGACTACTGCTATGCACTGGGTACAAGTGCTGCACAGCTTATCGCCAGCGGCAAGACCGGTTACATGGCCATCGTTCAGAATACCACAGCTCCTGCTGCAGCGTGGGTTGCCGGTGGTGTGCCTATCACCATGATGATGAACATGGAGCGCCGTAACGGTGAGATGAAACCAGTGATTCGCAAGGCTCTTGTTGAACTGGATGGCAAACCATTCAAGGAGTTTGCTGCCAACCGCGACAAGTGGGCAAAGGATACCTGTTATGTATATCCTGGTCCAATCCAGTACTGGGGTCCGAGCGCCGTATGCGACCAGACCACCAAGACACTGGCTTTGGAACAAGCAAAATAATACTTTAAGGGGCGCGACAATTTTCGCGCCCCTTTTAACCATCAAAAAGCGTTGAGCAGTCATGCCACCACAGAGAAAATCCACTAAGAAACGTCGATATTATTCCCGTCCGGTCAAGAGAAAGAAGCCGGGCATCTTTTTGCGCCTTCTGCGCCAGATGCCGATGTGGTCATGGTGGCTTGGTGGTGGTCTCATTGTCATCGCTTATATTTTCGCTTTCTATTATTTCTTCGTCAGTCCCTTCGGTTTCCGTTGGCGTGCCCTTTATGGTGATGTCTCCTATCCCGAAGGTTATGAGATACACGGTATTGATATCAGTCATTATCAGGGAACGATAGACTGGGAACAGTTGCGTAACAACGGCATGATAGAGAAGTGCCCCGTGCGCTTCATCTTCGTCAAGGCCACGGAAGGTTCCAATGCCATCGATGAGAATTTCAATGATAACTTTTATCAGGCTCGTGAATATGGTTTTACCAGAGGTGCTTATCATTTCTGGAGCATACACTCATCCGGTCGTGACCAGGCCAACTTCTTCCTCAAGCAGGTGAAGCTGGAAGATGGCGATTTGCCTCCCGTATTGGATGTGGAGCATAAGGCCAAGGATCAGACCACGGAAGATTTCAAGAAGAGTGTGCTCACCTGGTTGCATATCGTAGAGAATAAGTATAAGGTGAAGCCCATCATCTATACCTATTATAAATTTAAGATGAGATACCTCAGCGATTCCGTCTTTGATGCCTATCCCTATTGGATAGCCCACTACTATGTGGATAAGGTGGAATATAAAGGAAAATGGAAGTTCTGGCAGCACACCGACTGCGGAAAACTCCCTGGTATCAAGGGCTATGTGGACTTTAATATCTATAATGGCAGTTTCTATGATTTAAGGAAACTCACCATAGGCTCCCACGAACAAATCGGTGAGGATGCCTATGATGATTCAGATGACTGATTGTTGTCAGTCATCGTCAGTTGTCGGGCGTCATGCGTGACAGAACTGGAGCATACACCAGTCACCATCCTGATTCTTCAGTATGCATTTCCATCCCAGTTCCGCGGCTTTGGCTTCCAGCAGCGGGATGTCCTGCTCATAAAATCCGCTCAGCAGTAAGTATCCGTCCTCCTTTAGATGGTCGGTAAATGCCGGCATGTCCTGCAGCAGTATGTTGCGGTTGATATTGGCAGCCACCACGTCAAACCGTTCGGTTATCGTCCGGAGCACGGAGGCATCCCCCAGCAGTGCTTCATATCGGTCGTCCACTTGGTTGATGACCGCATTGTGCCGGGCATTGTCCGCACTCCATTCATCGATGTCGTAGCCCGTCACCTTTCCGGCATCGGCTTTCAGTGCCACGATGCCCAGTATTCCTGTTCCGCACCCGCAGTCGAGCATGGTCTTTCCCTGGATGTCCAGATTCAGCAGAGCCTGTGCCATCATCTTGGTCGTCTCATGCGTTCCCGTACCGAAGGCCAACTTCGCGTCTATCTCTATCTGGATGATCCCGTTGTTCACCTCGGCAGGCAGATGTCTGCCGTCGTGTATCACGCAGCGGTTGTCGATGACGATCGGGTCAAATCCCTCCGCTTCCCATTCAGCGTTCCAGTCCTCGTCGGGTGCATCAGCGATGGTATAGTGGATAGTCACCCCTTCCATGGGGAAGTCGTGTATGGTAGCCTCCATGGCAGCCATATCCAGTTCCCCCTGTTGTGCATATCCGGCCAGTCCGTCGTCAGTATCGGCAAACGATTCGAATCCCGCACCGCCCAGCAAGTCAGCCAGTAAGTCCGAGGCATCCTGCATCAGCTCTTCCGGAGCAGTGATATAAAACTTAACTTCTTTGTATTTCATTAATTACGTGTTAAAAATATGTGCAAATATACAAAAAATAGGGAAAAACCTATCACGGTTTAGGGTTTTTCCGTACATTTGCATGAAAATATAAAGTAAATTTGCACAATGAATCATTCCGCAAGGATAATTAAAAACTAAAAATATGAAAAGAACAATCCTTCTATCCATTATGGCCGGGACTATGGCGCTCAGCGCGATAGCACAGGATGACATGTATTTCGTGCCGACCAAGAAGGCCATTGCACAGGAAAGACAAGCGTATGGTATGCCAGAGGATACCTATTACTCCGGCAGCAATCGCAGTGTCGACGAGTATAATCGTAATGGTAGTTATATGGTACCTATCGATTCAGCCGGCAATGATGTGATCAATTTCACGGGTGTACAGGGACAGTATCCCGATTCCACATTAGCATCCAGTGATTATAAGTACACCCGCCGGTTGAGCAGATGGGATGGCTATGATGCTTATCGTGCAGGTTATTATGCCGGCAGATACGGATCCATCTATAACTCCTGGTGCGATCCATGGTATGATTCTTTCTACTATGGCTATTATGATCCTTGGTACAGTCCTTATTATTATGGTGACTACTATGGTTATTATGGTTGGGGTCGTCCTTGGTACGGTTATTATGGTTACGGTGGCTGGTACAGTCCATATTATTATGGTGGCTACTATGGCGGCGGTTACTATGGTGGCGGACGCGATTACCGTGCTCGCAGTATAGCAGGCGGAGCCCGTGATTACAATGGCGGTCGTGGTGGTTTCAGCAATTATGTGGGTGGTAGCAACAGCAACAGCTTCGGCGGAGTACGTTCGTCAGGCGGTTTCTCCAGTAATCGTAGCAATTCCTCCACTCGTTCCTATAACAACAATTCATGGAATGAGACCCGTTCATCCAGCAACAGCGGCTTCGGTTCCATGCGCAGCAGCGGCGGTTTCAGCAGCGGTGGCGGTACCCGTAGTGGTGGCGGCTTCAGCGGTGGCGGAGGCGGCGGCTTCAGTGGTGGCGGTTCACATGGCGGCGGAGGCGGTGGAGGCTTCAGCGGCAGAAGATAACAGCCAGTCATTTCGCCGGTTTGCTGATATTGAATACACAAATGATTAGTAATAACTTATAATAGAACATGTATATGAACAAGAAATATTTCACAGCCGCCCTGCTGGTGTTGGCAGTAGCACCTGCCATGGCACAGGAGGCTTATGATGCCGCTAATATGGCAACAGAGGATTTGAACGGAACTGCCCGTTATGTAGGTATGGGTGGAGCCCTGGATGCACTGGGTGCTGATATCTCCACGATATCCACCAACCCTGCAGGTATCGGTATGTTCCGCCACTCCATGGTAAGCACCTCTTTCGGATTGGTCAGTCAGGAGGGAGCCAGTAGTTTTTCCAATGCCAACAAGACGAATATGAGTTTTGACCAGATTGGTTTCGTCTATTCATCCCGTACAGGACTGAACAGCTTTATCAATTTCGGTTTCAATTTTCACAAGAGTCGTAACTTCGACCAGATATTGAGTGCAGCCAATACAGCCATCAACCATTCTTCACAGGCCAATCAGACCACGTATAAAGGTGTAGGTTATGACTGGATTACTTCCGGCACGCATAATCATAATAATGTGTCCAATTGCCGTATGGGCGAGACCGCTTTGGATTATCTCTATGAGGATTATTGCTTCCAGAAGGGAACGGACGGAGTATATTATCCTACTACATGGAATGCATCCGATTATAGTCTGAACCGTGGCAACACCGGTTATATCGGTGAGTACGACCTCAACTTGAGTGGTAATTCCAAAGACCGTTTCTATTGGGGACTTACATTCGGCATCCATGATGTACATTACAACAGTTACACAGCTTATGCTGAGAATATTCTGAATAATAGTGGTGCCAATACCGGTCAGTTTAAACTTTCAGACAGTCGTGAGGTCACCGGTACCGGTTATGATATCAAGGCTGGTATCATCTTCCGTCCAGTAGAGGAATCACCTTTCCGTATCGGTCTGTCGGTTTCCACACCTACCTGGTACGAGCTCAAGACATCTTACCTCACCGGTCTGGTAAGTCCAGACGGCAACAAGTCCATCAACGACAGCTATAAGTTCCGTCTGTACACCCCATGGAAGTTTGGACTCAGCATGGGCCATACCATTGATAATATGTTGGCTATCGGTGCCAGCTATGAGTACTCAGACTACAGTACCAACAGTGTCCGTCAGATAGATTCAGATTCTTATGACTGGTACACAGACAGTTACTATTCCAATAGTCATGAGGAGACAGGTATGAAGACATTGATTCAGAACACATTGAAGGGCGTCAGTACCTTCAAGATAGGTGCAGAGCTTAAGGCCGATGACAATATCTTTGTCCGTTTGGGTTATAACTACGTGAGTCCGGTATTCAAGAGTACAGGAGTACGTGACCAGACCATCGATACAGAAGGTATGCACTTTGCAACCACGACAGATTATACCAATTGGAAGGCTACCAATCGCATCACAGCCGGTGGTGGTTTCGCTTACGATAAATTCCGTGTGGACCTGGCTTATCAGTACAGTGTCACCGATGGAGATTTCTATCCATACATGAATGGACTCACCGTTACACAGAATGGCACCACATACAGCAATGAGTGCAGTGCCGTCAAGGTAAGCAACAAGCGTCATCAGGTGTTGTTGACATTGGGTTACACCTTCTAAAGAAAAATTAGATTGTGCCTTTCGGGGTATGGTCTTCTATTGAAAAGTTATTTTGAAAGGGGTTCTCAGTCATTCGTGACTGGGAACCTTTGTTTTTTGCTCGTATATCGTTGTTGGATGGGGGCGGATATCGTCAGATGGTGATTTCACCGCGTATGGACTGCGCCATATACTCCTGTACCATCTTGTTGTCTTTGAATCTGGCCTGTAGATACATCAGTTTAGTCACGGCCCCCTCAACGGTAGAATCATAGCCGCTGATGACGCCCGCTTCCTTGAGTTGAAATCCCGTATCGTAGCGTCCCATCTCCACACGTCCCGACATGCACTGACTGATATTCACGATGATTTTGCCGTATCTGTGGGCATCACGCAGCGCATTCAGCAGCCAGGGATTCTTGGGGGCGTTGCCGCTTCCGTAGGTGCGCATCACGATGGCGCGCAGGTTAGGTGTGGCGATGATATGACGGATCAGGTCCTCACGCACACCGGGGAAGATGCTGAAGATAATTACACTGTTGTCCAGTTGGAAATGCGGAATCATCGGTTTGCTGAAGTCCGGTTTCAGGATTCGTTCCTCATGATAGGTGATGTTCACGCCGGCCTCCACCAGATGTGGGTAGTTGAAGGATTCGAAAGCATTGAATTCATCCGCGCTCTGTTTGGTGGTGCGGTTACCGCGCATCAGATGACCGTTGAAGTAGATGCCCACCTCAGGTACCAGCGCCGTACTGTCGCGATGCATGTTGGCAGCTATTTCTATGCTAGTGATGAGATTTTCCTTGCCGTCGGTGCGCAGCTGTCCGATAGGTAATTGAGAACCAGTCAGAATCACCGGTTTGGTCAGGTTCTCCAGCATATAGGAGAGGGCAGAGGCAGTATAAGCCATGGTATCGGTACCATGCAGAATCACGAAACCGTCGAAGTCATTGTAATTTTTGGCAATGATGTGAGCCAACTCAGTCCACAGTTTAGGCGACATATCACTGGAGTCGATAGGAGGATTAAACTGATAGGTAGCTATATGTGTATCGAACTGATTGAGTTCAGGCACATTGATGAGCAGATGTTCAAAGTCGAAAGGCTCCAGCGCACCTGTATGCGGATTACGGTTCATACCGATGGTACCGCCCGTATAAATGAGAAGGACTTTACTGTTGTACGTCATCGTTTACGTTAATTTTTGTGCAAAATTAATCATTATTTTCGAGATTCCCACATTTATTTAGTAAATTTGCGGATAATCAATCAACATCTTAAAACATAGATTTAAAAATGAAACAATTCAATGATGATAACTTCGTATTAGAAACAGAAGTTGCGCAGGATTTATTCCACAATCATGCGGCAAAAATGCCTATTATCGATTACCACTGTCACCTCATCCCGGAGATGGTTGCCAAGGATCATAAGTTTAAAAGTATCACAGAACTGTGGCTCGGTGGCGACCATTACAAGTGGCGTGCCATGCGTACCAACGGTATAGATGAGCGTTATTGCACAGGCACAGATACTTCTGATTGGGAGAAGTTTGAGAAGTGGGCAGAGACCGTACCTTATACCTTCCGTAACCCCTTGTATCACTGGACGCACCTGGAGCTGAAATCAGCCTTCGGTATCACCAAGACATTAAGTCCGGCTACCGCCCGTGAGATATTCGACGAGTGCAATGAGAAGTTGAAGCAGCCCGAGTTCAGTGCCCGTGGTCTGATGCGTCATTATAATGTAGAGTGCGTATGTACCACCGATGATCCAGTGGACGATCTGCACAATCATATAGAGTATGCCAAGAGCAAGGCAGCCAATGACCCGATGATGATTCCGGCATGGCGTCCAGACAAGGCGATGAATATCGAGAAGCCCGACTTTGCTGATTATGTACACACCCTGGAGCAGGCTTCCGGTGTCACCATCACCAAGTTCGAGGATATGGTGGATGCATTGCAGAAGCGTCATGATTTCTTTGCAGCCAACGGTTGCAAACTGTCCGACCATGGTATCGAGGAGTTCTATGATGAGGATTATACCGACAGTCAGATAGAGACCATTTTCGAGAAGGCGATGCGCAGACAGCAGCTTTCCAAATTGGAGATACGTCAGTACAAAAACTGTTTCCTCACCCGCATGGCAGAGATGGATGCAGAGGCCGACTGGACCCAGCAGTTCCATTACGGAGCCATCCGCGACAACAACACTAAGATGTTCAATCAGTTAGGTCCGGATACCGGTTTCGATTCCATTGGTGAGTTCAACACCGCCCGTGCCATGTCCAAGTTCCTCAACAAGTTGAACATGGAAGGCAAGCTCACCCGCACCATTCTTTACTGTCTGAATCCATGTGCCAATGAAGTGATCGCCACGATGTTGGGTAATTTCCAGGACGGCAGTTGTCCCGGTAAGATACAGTTTGGTTCCGGATGGTGGTTCAACGACCAGATGGATGGAATGGTGAAGCAGCTCAATTCCCTTTCAGTATTGGGCTTGCTCAGTCGTTTTGTAGGCATGCTAACGGATTCCCGTTCATTCCTGAGTTATCCACGTCATGAGTATTTCCGTCGCATACTCTGCAACCTGTTAGGTAATGATGTAGAGAAGGGATTACTTCCCAATGACCATGAAGTACTCTCTCGCATGGTAGAGGATATATCATATAATAATGCCAAGAACTATTTCAAATTCTATTAATCATTAGAATTTGTTTTTTTCAAAAAGAATAAATGAAGTGAGGGGTTTTTTGAATCCCTCACTTTTT
>DAIRCP010000004.1:0-25192 GCA_036796635.1 Prevotella sp.
TTCTTTTGAATCATCCTTATCAGGGACTTCTTGTTAATACCAATGTGTGGCGTACGCTGGATGATTTTTCATCTGGTGCAGTTTGCTTGGTGTTGGCCGAAGATTCATTTTTGGAAGAGGATTATATACGTGAATACGAAGATTATCTGGACTATCTGAAATGTTTGAAGTAAGAAGATATACGGCTGAACAGTTGGCAGAATGGAATAAGTATGTGGCAAAAGCAAGGAATGCCACATTTTTATTTAATAGGGGCTACATGGATTATCATGCAGATCGCTTCCATGACTATTCGATCATGTTTTATAAAAACGGGAAGTTGCATTCGCTGCTTCCCGCCCATCAGGTAGGTACTGAATTATACTCTCATTACGGCCTTACTTATGGTGGACTGATTATGGATATCAATGTGACGATTGCTGATACCTGTGAACTCTTTGAGGCACTGAATGTATATCTCAAGTCGGCAGGTTTTACGAAGGTGTATTATCGTCCTATCCCGTGGATTTATCATCTTTATCCATCAGAAGAAGACCTCTATGCCATTTTCTGGAAATGCCATGCACGACTGGCACTGAGAAATATCGGAACAACAATATTTATTCAACAACACTTGCGTTGGCGAAAAGGCCATTTGAGCCAATTAAAGCGGTCTCAGAATATGGGAGTAACGGTAATTAAAAATAGTAGTCTGTCTGATTTTTGGGGTATCTTAGAAGATAATCTTATGGAAAGGTTTCATGCCAAACCAGTACATACACTTGATGAAATACAATTACTGAAGTCAAGATTCCCAAACAATATTATCCAGTATAATGCTTATCGGAACGGAATCATCATAGGTGGTCTTACCTTATATGTTACTCCCCAAGTAATACATACGCAATACATTTCTACAAACCAGGAAGGAAGGACAATGGGTGCGATGGAAGCTATTTATAGCCAGATATTGTTTCATGATTATAGTGACTATCCTTATCTCGATTGCGGTAGTTCCACGGAAGAGCACGGAAGTGTGATTAATAAGGGACTAATAGCCAATAAAGAGGGCTTTGGCGGCAGAGGGGTTTGCTATGATACTTATGAGTGGGATTTGTAATCCTCATATAGACTCTGTTATATAATAGTGTAATACGCATGATGATAGAATATTTGTCTCTGAAGAAAGTTACGGATATGCATCTGACGGAAATACAGGATGCAGTAAAGAATGCGGTGGATAGCGGTTGGTATCTGCTGGGCAGTAGAGTGGCGCAGTTTGAAGAGCAGTATGCACATTACGTCGGCACCCGATATGCCGTAGCATGCGGCAATGGACTGGATGCCCTCACACTCATTCTTCGCGGTTATATGGAACTGGGACGACTCCATGAGGGCGACGAGGTCATCGTACCTGCCAATACGTATATAGCCACGATTATTGCCATCACACAATGCAGGCTGACACCGATACTGGTGGAGCCTGACATTGACACGCTGGAAATTAATGACGGCGAGATAGATGCACACGTGACTCCACGTACGAAGGCGGTAATGATTGTGCATCTGTATGGTAGATGTGCATACACTGACAGAGTGGCAGATATCTGCAAATATCATCATCTGTTACTCTTTGAGGATAATGCACAGGCACACGGTTGTACTTTCGGAACGAAGCGTACAGGTAGTCTGGGCGATGCTGCAGCTCACAGTTTTTATCCAGGCAAGAACTTGGGTGCACTGGGTGATGCCGGTGCGGTGACCACGGATGACGAGAAATTGGCACAGGTAATCAGGGCATTGGCTAATTATGGCAGTTCTCAAAAATATGTATTTGATTACATTGGAAAAAATAGCAGGATGGATGAACTGCAGGCAGCTGTACTCAGTGTGAAACTCAACTATCTGGATGCGGAGAATGACAGAAGAAAACAGATTGCCGCTCGTTATATCGCAGAGATCAGCAATCCGTTTATCCGTCTGCCCCAAATACCTCATGAGAAGCAGCAGCGCGATAATGTGTGGCATATTTTCCCCATCCTTTGCGAGCATCGGAATGACCTGCAGCGTTATCTGCAGGACCAAGGTATACAAACTGTTATCCATTATCCTATACCTCCTCACAAACAACATTGTTATCCCCAATGGAACAGTCATTCCTATCCCGTCAGTGAACGGATACATCAGGAAGAACTGAGTATCCCTTGCAATCAGACCATGACGGATGAGGAAGTCTCGGAAGTAATTCGCAACATCAATAAAGCCTGACCGATATGGCCAGGCTTTATGGATAATGTATATGTCGTAAGTTGATATACTTTATTAGTCTCTTCTTCCGAATATTCTTAATAGATAGAGGAAGAGGTTGATGAAGTCCAGATAGAGTGTGAGTGCGCCCAATACTGCATATTTCTGCATCTGTTCGCCTGCATCTGGAGCCTGCATGCACATCTGTTTAATCTTCTGTGTATCATAAGCAGTAAGACCGGCAAAGAGTACCACACCAACATAACTGATAATGAGGTCGAAGCCGGTACTTTTCAGAAATACGTTTACTACAGAAGCGATAATCAGTCCGATAATCGCAATCATAAAGAAGCGCCCGAAACCTGACAAGTCTTTCTTCGTAGTGTATCCCACCAAAGCTGTAGCTCCGAATGTACCTGCTGTAATCAGAAATACCTTGGCAATACTCGACATCGTATAAGCCAGGAATATGAATGACAGTGTGGCACCGTTAAGTACCGAATAAGCCACGAATGCCAATGTGGCTGTGGCAAGAGACATGCGGTTGATGCCTGCACTCAGCCAGATGACAAGACCGAATTCAGCAATCATCAGTCCCCAGAACAGAATACTGTTGCCCATGATAGCCTGTAAGATAGCAGGGCTGGTAGCAACGGCATAAGCGGTTGCACCGGAAATAGCCAGTGCCATCGTCATCCAAAGATACACCTTACGCATCAGCACAGGGAATGCTTCAGTTACAGACCATTGTCTGCCTCTGGTTTCCACTTCTTCTACTTTATCCCAATAGTTGTTCATCATTTCTTTCTTTTTGTTTAAATCGTTATTTCTATACATGTAAATACCTGCATGTTGATAATTTCGATGCAAATATACTACATTTCTAGCAACAAGTGTGCCATAGTGCTATTAAAAATCCATTATTTTTATTAACTTTATGATAAGTCCCCACTTATCATGTCTGTCTGTACTCATCGTGTAGAGTATGCTAATCATATTTTAGAATCACAGATTTATTCATCATTTCTTTGGTAGAAAATGATGAATTATATATTTTTTTGCTACCTTTGCAGATTACATTTCCATTAGGTCGGTGGAAACATGAATGAAAAAGGTGAATGAATTGAAAAAAATAAATAACAGAACTATGAAAAAAAATTTATCTTTAGCTGTTTTTCTTGTTTGTACTGTATGTTTATCAGCACAAGATGTTGCCACCATTGGTGGTGTCAAATACTATTTGGATAGTGCTAATAGTCATGCCACTGTTATGGTGCAGACTTCTGCATTGTCAGGTGATATAGTAATTGCCGAAAAGGTGAGTTATAATAAGAAGGAATATACCGTAACCAAATTAGAGGGTGGCGCGTTTAGTGGACAGAAAATTGCTGCTGTTTCGCTTCCGAACAGTATCACTTCTTTGGGCGAAAATTGTTTCAATGGTTGTGACCAGCTGACCAGTATCAACATTCCTACTGGCATCACGTCTTTGGAAGATAATTGTTTTAATGGTTGTGCCAGTTTAACCAGTATGACCATCCCCCAGGGCGTAACTTCGTTGGGTAATAATTGCTTCAGTGGTTGCAGCAGTCTGTCTGGAATTACCATTCCTGATGGTGTGGCTTCTTTTGGAGAATATTGCTTTAGCGGTTGTTCTGTCCTGACTAACATAACAATTCCAACCAGTGTATCTTCTTTGGGTAAGTATTGTTTCGATCGTTGCAGCAGACTGGCTAGCATCACTATCCCTGATGGTGTGACCTCTCTGGAAGATGGTTGTTTTTTTAGCTGCAGTAACTTGACAAGTGTAGCCATTCCTCATAGTGTTACTTCATTGGGCTACAGTTGCTTTGACGGATGTAGCAGTCTGACTGGTATTATCATTCCCGATGGTGTGACTTCAATGGAAGATGGTTGCTTTAGCAGATGTTCTCATCTGGAAAGTATAAGTATTCCTGGCAGTGTGACATATTTGGGGGAAAGTTTCTTCAATAGTTGTACCAGCTTGACTAGTGTGATTATTCCAGAAGGAATATCTTCCTTTGGTGATTACTTCTTCTACAAATGTTCCAGCTTGACAGGTATTACTATACCTAAGAGTGTAACTTCCTTGGGTTCTAATTGCTTTGGCAAATGTACCAGTATGACAAGTTTCGATGTTCCTGAGGGTGTAACTTCTTTGGGTTCTGAGTGCTTTTCTGGTTGCACAGATTTAACCAAAGTAGAATGCCATTGGAAAAAAATAGATGGGGTTACTGCAGAGAATGATATCTTTGATGGTGTTTTTTCCGAAGCAAAATTATATGTGCCAACTGGTACAATTGCCATTTATCAGGCAAAAGCCCCCTGGAATAAAATCAAATATATAGAAGAGACAAGTACACCTGAAGAGCCTAAGCAATGTGCAATACCTACTATAACCTACAATGATAAGAAACTCAATTTCTCCAGTACAACTACAGGAGCAAAATATCATTATATCATCACAGATGAGGATATCAAGAGTGAAGCTTGTTCAGAAGATGGAAATGTTAGTCTTACTGCTGCTTACAGTATTACTGTCTACGCTTCTGCAGAAGGCTATACAAATAGTAAGAATGCTACTGCTACTTTGTATTTTATTAATGCAAATCTGAAAGATGCAACAAGTATATCGTCAGTCGTGCAAAGAGGTATTGCAGTGCAGAGCAATGACGGTTTCGTGACGGTTTCAGGTCTGAGTACTCACGAAAAGGTGAGTATATATAATGTATCGGGTGTGCAGTTAGGCATAACGAAGGCAGAGAATGGTATTGCTGCATTCTCAGTGAATCCAGCAGAAAAGATAGTCATCGTGAGAATTGGCCAGGATACTATCAAGGTGACTCTTTAAATGGCTTCGTAACTATTCGTCCTGTTGCCTCATATATTCGCGTGGTGACATGCCGTAGAAATTTTTAAAGATAGTACTGAAGGTGGTAGAATTGGAGAAACCGCAGGCAAACATCACCTCCTGGATGCTGTTATGGTTATTTTTCAGGAGGTTCCCCGCCTGTCTCAGCCGGATGTTACTGATGAAGTCGTGTGGCGTCTGTCCAGTTAGTTCCTTCATCTTCCTGTGCAGATGTACCCGACTCACACCTACAGCACTGGCCAACATTTCTACGTTCAGACCTGGATTGCTGATGTTGGCATTCAGTGTCTTCATGATGCGGTCCATCAGTTTCTCGTCAGGTGACTTCATCGACAACGGTTCTACTTTGTCTTCCTGACTCTCTGTACCGGAATATTTCATCTGCATCAGTCTGCGTGAATTGAGCAAATTGACGATGTTGCGAATGAGGATATCTAGATTGAATGGTTTTTGGATGTAAGCATCGGCTCCCGATTCCAAACCTTCTATCATATCCTCGTCACGACTTTTGGCGGTGAGCATGATGACGGGTACGCTGTTGGTATTGATATTGGTCTTCAATTTTCTGCAAAGCGTCATGCCGTCCATTTCAGGCATCATCACATCCGTTATAACGAGGTCCGGCACACTGTTTAGTAGTCTGTAGAGTGCTTCTTTACCATTGCTGTAGGTCTCTACTTCATATTGACCAATCAACTCGTTTTTCAAAAACTCTTGTATCTCGTAGTCATCTTCTACGATAGCTATTACTTTCCTTTTATGTGGTTCGGTTGTTGGCGTCGATGATTTAACTGTGGATATATTCTCGGTTTCATCTTCTTCCCATTCCAGTTGATTCTTTTTGTTTTTCTCCTGTAATTCAGCATCAGTCAGCATCTCTTCTGCTTTTAGATGTGCATTGCCCAGTGGGATGGTAACGATAAATTCGCAGCCAGACTGGTCTGTATTATTGTGTACACGGATGCTGCCGTGGTGCAGTTCCACCAGTGACTGGGTGAGATCCAGTCCGATACCTGTACCTGGATTGTGGCTGTTTACATTGGATGCGGTCTGATAGAACCGCTGGAATATCTTGTCAAGATGTTCTTCTGCTATTCCCTCCCCATTATCTTTAATGGCCATATATGCAAGATTTTCATCATGACTCACCTTGATAGTAATAGTTCCTCCTGTATGTGTGTATTTGAAGGCATTGGAAAGCAGGTTCATTATAATTTTGTCGAAGTTGCTGCGGTCTATCCAAACTTTTAAATCCTCTTCTTCATGCAGAAAGACGAATGTGATGTGCTTTGCCTTTGCCTGATGACTAAAGAGTTGATAAATGTCATCCACAAATTTGATGAGATTGGTCTCGCTCATCTTCAGCATCATCAGTCCCTTGTCTATCTTGCGTAAGTCCATCATTTGGTTCACTAGATGCAGAATTCGTTCAGCATTACGCTTGATGATGTCGTAAGAGAGATGTCGTTTGGGGTCCGTATCTTCTTTCATGAGTGAGAGCAGTGGAGTAAGTATCAGGGTCATTGGGGTGCGGATATCATGGCTGATATTCATAAAAAATTTGATTTTAGCTTCACTCATCTGTTCTGCATGTAGATGCTCCTGTAATTGCAGATTGTCTTGTTCTTTGTGTCGTCGATAAAGAATGTACCAGCGTACCAAGACTATTAGCAACAGGAGATAGATGAATTTGGCTAATAGTGAGCGATACCATGGATTGTGAACTGTGACGGTAAAGTCTTTCACGGCTGTGGTCTGGTCATTACGCTGGGCTAATACTCTGATATGATAAGTGCCAGGAGACATGTGACTGAATGATAGTTCATTGCTGCCTGGACTTAATGCTATCCATCCTTCACTATTTACCTGATATCTATAGGTGATGTGTTCCGGATCATCATAGGTGAGAGTAGAGAAGTTGAACGTAAAACTATTGTCATCATAACATAGGTCGAAGTGTTGTGACGCCATGAGGGTGGTGTCTGTGATAGTGAATACTCCAGACTTCTCATGTGGCGATACAATTCTGTCATTGATTCGTAACTGCGTAATCTCCACCTTTGACTTCCATTTCTGAGTGTGGATGTGACGGGGATTAAACCATGTGATGCCTCCTGTGCCTCCAAAGAGCATATTACCGTTTCGGTCACTGCAGGATGCCCCGACGGAAAATTCATTATTCTGTAGTCCGTTATCGACAAAATAGTTGTGTGTAGTGAGTGAAGACGGTTTAAATTGACAGAGTCCATGGAGTGTAGATAGCCATAGCGTCTGGTTGCCATCTATCTCGATGGATTCAATGCCATTGTTGCATATACCGTTTGCATTACTATATCTCCGCAATTGGCGGGTATGGAGGTTGTAAGCATAGAGACCATTGTTAGTTCCATAATATAGATAATCGCCGGATTCTCTGATACAGTTGATGGCTACACCGTATTTGAGCGTATTCTTGTGAAATACACTGGTCCAACTATGATTGACGATGTCTAGACAACAGATGCCCATCGTGGTTCCGACATAGAGTTTCTTGTTGTCTGCAGATAATTCGAGACATTGTATATAGTCGTTAATCAGTGCATTATATTGATTATTCCCCACGGCAATGTCCTTCTTGAGATATTGTCGGCTCTTACCGGTCTTGATGTCGTAGGATATGAGTCCGTATCCCATAGTGCCCAGCCATGCCATTCCGTCACGGATGACAATGCTGAATACATTGATTGTGATATTATTGGGTAGTGATAATCGATGGAAGGAGCGTGAACCTTTTTCCAGGTAACCGCAGTCCTGCATGAATGAACCTATCCAGATGTTACCCTCTTCATCCTCTGCGATAGTGAGTATGTTTGTAGGTACGCCATTTGTATAGTGTCTCACTAATTGATAATGCTCATTCAGTTCATATATGCCATCCTGGTCTGTTCCTATCCAGATATGTCCCTGATGGTCTATCAGGGTGGAGAGCACGCAGTTGGAACCAATGACGTTGGTATTCGCATTTTTGCTACCCATAGAACAGAAAGAAAACTGCTGATGTGGCTGCATGAACAGACCCTTCTGAAGTAGTCCTAGCCAGATATTATGGTTTTTATCCTCTATGATAGAGTACACTTTTGCATGAGACAGGTCCACTTCATTACTGTAAATGGGATTATCTATGATAGTGCCCGTCATAGGATAGTAATAACTGATTCCTGTACCGTCCTGTCCGATAAGGAGTGTACCATCCTTTTTGACCAGCAGACTTACAATGCGGCGATGCCCCAATGCGGGAATTTGATGAAACTGATGGTCTGCCGCTGTCATGACATAGAGTCCGTCATTGAATGTGGCAACATAGATATTTCCCTGTAAGTCTTCGCGTACATCGCGTACCATATTATTATGGGCATGGTCTGTAAAGTAACTGCGGGATTGATTATTGTCTATGCAGATGACACCCTGGTTGGGAGTAACTAGCCAAAGTCGGTTACGGCTGTCTTCCATCATGTTGGTCACGGACGTGGTCTTGTGGAGTAGTCCGTGAACTGACATGGCCTTTCTGTCGTCCACCATCCGTAATATGCCATTGGCTGATGTTCCTACTAATAATTCTCCGTTTCTTCTTTCTAGGAAACAGGTGATATAGCACGATTCAAGTAGGATGTTTCCGTCCTTGATAGTGACGTCATGTATTTCGTGCTCATCATAGGTCTGCAGTCCGCCGAACAGTCCTAGATAGAGTGTACCCTTTTTGTCGCGATATACACAGTTGATATAGTTGCTGGCCAGATTACTGAATCGGGGATTTTCCTTTTTGATGGTCATAAAGTGATAACCGTCATATCTGTTCACACCATCATGAGTGGCAACCCAGATGTATCCGTCATGGTCTTGATACACCTGTGAAACATAGTTGCTGGATAATTGTTTGTCGGCATCATACAGTTTCCCTCTTTGTGCGAAAGCACCGTAGGAAAATAAACTAAAGATAAGAATAACTCCAATGTTTTTAATCGTTGACATATTGCGCTAGGTTACATTTTGACCACAAAAATACTGTATTATTATTAAATATCCAAGACGATGAGACAAATGAGAAATCATCTGAGACGAGGAAAAAAGTTTTGATGAATAAAAAACAGATATCCGACCATGATGTTACAAAGTTTGAAAACTGGCATGAGGGTTGATTTCTGATTTGTTACATCAGACAAATCTTGTGTTACTAATTTTTAATGATGTATATAGTTATTTAATTTATCTTTGCAGCCAAATATGTGTATCGCATAATCAATAAATTTAAATCTAAAATGTATAGAATGAACAAAATGAAACATCTAAGCCTGTTTTTCAGAAGGATCGTTCCTATTGTTTTGATGCTGATGGCTTTCTGTGCTACATTACATGCACAGGGTGGCATTACGTTGAAAGGTATGGTAGTCGACCAAAATGGAGAAGCCCTGATTGGCGCTTCTGTTGTGGTGAAGGGAAGTCCTGCCATGGCCACAGTCTCTGATCTCGATGGTAACTTCTCATTGAAGGTGCCTTCCCAGAACTCAGTGCTGGTGGTATCTTATGTAGGTATGAATCCACAGCAGATAAAAGTAGGTGGACAACGGAACATTAAAGTGAAACTTACAGACAACACACAGATTAATGAGGTGGTGGTTGTAGGTTATGGACAACAGAAAAAAGCAAGTGTGGTGGGTGCCATCACACAGACCGATGCCAAAGCATTGGAGCGTACGGGTGGTATTTCTAATCTGGGCGCTGCCCTTACGGGTAATCTGCCGGGTGTCACTACTATGTCATCCACGGGTATGCCTGGTGATGAGGACCCGAAAATCGTGATTCGTGGTATCAGTAGTTGGAACTCCAGTGACCCGCTTGTATTGGTGGATGGCATTGAGCGTCCGATGAGCAGTATCGACATTGCTTCTGTACAGAGCGTATCTGTATTGAAGGATGCTTCTGCCACTGCTGTTTATGGTGTAAAAGGTGCCAACGGTGTGATTCTGATTACTACCAAACGTGGTCAGGAGGGTAAAGCTAAAATAGAAATAGGTATGCAGATGACTACCAAAGTGGTATCCAAGTTGCCTAACAAGATGGACAGTTATGGCGCACTGTATGTCCGTAACCAGGCCATCGAACAGGAGTTGGGCTTAAGTCCAGACTCATGGGGAAAGATTACGCCAGCGGCTATTCTTGATAAATATCGTAATCCGGCAAATCTGGAGGAATCTGAACGATATCCTAATGTTGACTGGACAGACCAGCTGTTTAATAAAAGTGCTATGTCATACAATCCTAATATCAACATCAGCGGCGGTACAAAATTCGTGAAGTACTTTGCTTCTGTGGATTTTCTGCATGAAGGTGACCTTTATAAAGAGTATGACAATGGTCGTGGATATGATTCCGGTTTCGGTTACAATCGTCTGAATGTACGTTCCAATCTGGACTTTCAGTTGACGAAGACTACAAAATTGAAGGCGAACCTTTTTGGTTCTGCCGGAATGAAGAAAGGACCTTACGGTATAGATTCCGGTTCATGGTATGAGTCTCAGCTGTGGAATGCAGTTTACACTTTGCCAAGTGATGTGTTCCTGCCGCGCTATTCAGATGGTTCCTGGGGATTCTATCCGAAGGATAAGAATGCCACTAACTCTGTAGTGTATCTAGCCAACAGTGGTATTGCTAAGCGTACTACCACACGTATTAATACCGACTTCACTTTGGAACAGGACCTGAGTTTCCTGCTGAAAGGATTGAAGGCAAGTGCCACCGTATCTTGGGATAATGTGTTTGTAGAGGTGAACCGTGGTGTGAATGATATGAACCACAGTTACCAGCAGAAGTGGATTGATCCAGATACGGGTGAGGCCACTTATTCACTGACGGGTGACAGTAATACCAATTTTGACTTTCAGGATGGTATTCTTTGGACAACAAGCGGTGGTAATGTGGACAACAATATGACTCAGCGTAACCTGTTCTATCAGGGACAGTTGTACTGGGGTAATAAGTTCGGTAATCACGATATTACAGCCATGGGTGTGTTTAACCGTACCGAGCAGACTTATGGAAGTCAGTTTACCAATTATCGTGAGGACTGGGCCTTCCGTACTACCTATAATTATGCCGGTCGCTACTTTTTTGAGTACAATGGTGCTTATAATGGTTCTGAGAAGTTTGCTTCCAAGAATCGTTTTGCCTTCTTCAATTCCGGTGCTGTCGGTTGGATGATCAGTGAGGAAAAGTGGTTTGAACCTATCAAGAAATATGTGGATATGCTCAAGGTGCGCTATAGTTATGGTGAAGTAGGTGATGACAATGTCCAGTTTAAGCGCTGGTTATATGCCACACAGTGGGCTTATGGCAACAGTTCCAAACAGGGTCTTTATTCAGAATCATCACCTTATACATGGTATAAAGAGTCACAGGTAGGTAATGAGAACGTACATTGGGAGAAATCTGTGAAGCAGAATTTGGGTATAGATTATTCATTCTTGGGTGGTCTGTTCTCCGGTAATCTGGAATTCTTCAGAGAGACGCGTTCCGATGTGCTGATTGCCGGTGAAAACCGTTCTGTACCATCTTATTTTGGAGCCGTTCCGGCTACAGCCAATTTAGGTAAAGTACGTACCAAGGGATATGAACTGGAATTGAGATTCAATAAAGTGTTGCATAATGGTATGCGTTTCTGGGCTAACATGAATATGACTCATGCAGAGAATAAGGTGATAGATTATGAGGATGCGGAATTGCTTCCGGCCTATCAGAAGACCGCTGGTTATGCCATCGGTCAGGACAAAGCATACCTGACTACAGGTTTTGCCAATACATGGGATCAGGTATATGGTATGACTACAGAGAATACCGGTGACAATCAGATGCTTCCTGGTACATATACCGTAGTGGATTATAATGGTGATGGCGTGATAGATACCAATGACCAGGCACCTTACGGATATACCAACACACCGCAGAATACTTACAGTGCTTCTTTAGGTTGGGAATGGAAAGGATTCAGTGTTTACTGTCAGTTCTATGGCGTGAATAATGTAACCCGTTATGTAGGATTCAATTCTTTGGGTGGTAATGAGGATACCGTATATGATGAAGGTACATTCTGGACCAAGTGGTCACAGGATGCAGATGCACCTATGCCACGCTGGAACTCCACTCCTAGTTATTATGAGGGAACCCGCTTCCATTATGACGGCAGTTATATCCGTCTCAAGAATGCAGAAATTGCATACACCTTTACAGGTGGATGGGTCAATCGTTTAGGTATCAACAGCTTGAAGGTGTTCTTGAATGGAAACAACCTTTGGGTATGGTCACGCATGCCTGATGACCGTGAGTCTAACTTCGGTGGTACAGGACTGGCCTCTCAAGGTGCCTATCCTACCGTTAAGCGTTTTAATTTAGGTCTTAAAATTAATCTGTAATAGTTACAAAAATGAATAAGATATTTAATGATATAATAAGAGGTACCAAGAAGTTCACATATATTTCTATATGTGCGCTGGCACTCCTGCCACTTACATCTTGTACTGACTATCTGGACAAGTCTCCTGACTCGGATATATCAGATGTGGATGCCTTCAAGGATTTTACCAATTTCCAGGGATTTACCGAGGAACTTTATAACTGTATGCCCGACTTTGCACGTGGCTACTGGACCAATTCCTTCAACTGGGGCGATGATGAGATTATCAATGTAGGTGTGGATTACCACATGGGCTACAAGATAGACCAAGGTGACTTCTGGGGATGGCAGCGTGGCTATGATGGTTGGCAGAGTGGTTGGATGGACCGCAATACCAATGACCCTAGTGGTGATCGGTTCAAACATAGTCTGTGGCAGCTAGCATGGTATGGTATTCGCAAAGCAAATATCGGTATCGCCAATATCGATAAGTTTACTGGTACACAGGAGGAAAAGAACCTGATAGAAGGTCAACTCTATTTCTTCCGTGCCTGGTATCATTTTGAACTGATGCAGTATTTCGGAGGTCTACCTTATATAAGTAGTGTACTTCCTTCGGGTGAAAAACTTACTTTACCTCGACTCAAGTATCAGGAGTGTGCAGACTTGGCCGCTGCTGATTTCCGTAAGGCAGCCGACCTGCTTCCTGTAAACTGGGAAACTACCACTGCCGGTAAACGTACTACAGGTAAGAATCAACTGCGCATTACCAAGATTACCGCATTGGCTTATTTAGGTAAAGACCTGCTTTGGGCAGGCAGTCCATTGATGAACAAGGAGAGCACTGGCGATGCCAATTATAATAAAGCATTCTGCGAACGTGCTGCACAGGCTTTCGGTGAACTGCTCGCCATTGTGGAAAAAGGAGATACACAGTATGGCTTGTTGCCATTCTCTGAGTATTCCAACAATTTCTATACGATGGACCAAAACTGCAAAATGCCAGGTGAAAGCAAGGATAACTCCATCACAGAAGCTATTCTCCGCACAGCTGATTATGAAAGTGGCTGGGCCGAGTCTGTGCCATTGGGTATGCAGTATGGTAGTAAAAATATTACCGATTGTGGTGTGTGCTTCATGCCAACAGCCAACTATGTGAATTATTATGGAATGGCTAATGGATTACCATTGGATGATCCTGCATCAGGATTCGATAAGACTCATCCTTGGAAGAATCGTGACCCTCGTTTCTATAATGACATCAAGTACGATGGTTGCCAGCTGGTGAAAGGTAGTATGAGTGCGACAGAAGAAAAGTTCCGTTATGCCGACCTTCAAACTGGTGGCAATCTCCGTAATGTTATCGATGGTTGCCGTACAGGTTATCTCAACTACAAGTTTATCAATGTAGGATTCAATAAGTGGGATAAGTTTGGTGGTAACTGGGGAAGTTACAGTCATCAGGCCAATATCAATGTACCCTGGATGCGACTGAGTGATGTGTATCTGATGTATGCCGAATCAGCAGCTGAGGCATCCGGCAATACGCAGGGTAAGTACAACTGCGGTCTTACTGCTCTGGATGCAGTGAACAAGATTCGTGAGCGTGCCGGCGTGGAAGATGTGAATGCCAAGTTCAGTTCCAATCTTGATGGATTTATGAGTGAGTTGCGCCGTGAGCGTGCTGTGGAACTGGCATTTGAATCCCATCGCTTTACCGATTTGCGCCGTTGGTTACTGCTTGATAAGTCACCTTATACCATCAAGACCTCACAGGAGTTTACCCGTATGGGAACTTACAATACAGCAGCGGATGATTACAATCCGAAAGACAATCAGGTAAGTGGATATAGTGAGAAACTGATACTCACCCGTAATTTCACAGAGAAGCACTACTGGATGCCTTTGAAGAAGACGGATACCAACATGTATCTTGACTTCAAACAGAATCCTGGATGGTAACAACAACATTAAAGAAGACAAATTTCTATGAACAATAAATATAAATGTATCGCTTTAGGATTAGCTGTCCTGCCTCTCGCAGTCAGTGCACAGGGTGAGAAGTCTCTGCCTGATTCTGCTGCACAGAAGGTAAATGTAGCTTTCCATACGATAGACAAGAAAGATCTGATGGGCGGTATCTCATCAGTGGATATGGTGGAACTCACCCATAAGAATTACACTACTTACAGTCTGGACAACATGGATGCTTATGTAGGTGGTTATAATGGTCAGCTTTGGAATCAGGGTAGTGCCTTGATTCTGGTGGATGGTGTGCCTCGTGATGCCTCGAATGTCATGCCTACAGAAATAGAGAACATCACATTTCTGAAGTCAGCAAGTGCAGTTGTGCTCTATGGCAGTCGTGCTGCCAAAGGTGTGATTCTGATTACGACCAAACGGGGCCATCAGGAAGGTCTGCAGGTGTCGGTACGTGGCAATGCCACCCTTATGGTACCTAAGCGTTATCCCAAATATCTGGGTGCTGCTGAGTATATGCAACTCTACAATGAGGCAGCCACCAATGACGGACTGACTGCACCGTACAGTGACGAGACGATCTATCATTATGCATCCGGTGAGAACAAATACCGTTATCCTGATTTGAATTTCTTCTCTGATGATTTCGTCAAGAAAAGCTGTCAGCGTTATGATGGTACAGCCGAGTTTGCAGGTGGTGGTAAGTTTGCCCACTTCTATGCCAATATAGGACTGATTCATGCGAATGACTTGATGAATTTCGGTGAGGGTAAGGATAATTATACTAACAGACTGAATGTACGTGGCAATGTGGACTTGAAACTGAACGACTGGATTTCTGGCTATGTCAATGCCAATGCTACATTCTATGATGCACGTGGCGACCGTTCCAATTATTGGGCTGCTTCAGCTACCCTGCGTCCTACCAGTGAGTACGGACTCACTCCATTGATTCCTATCTCCTTTGTGGATCCGAACAATGCCGTGGCGCAGAATTACATCAAGAATACCAATTATTTGATAGATGGACAGTATCTGCCTGGTGGAACACAGGACAATCAGACTAATCCGTTTTCAGCTATGTATGCGGCAGGTTACAATAAGTACACCAGTCGTTCACTGCAGTTTGATGCAGGTATTAACTTCGATTTGGACAAAGTGTTGCAGGGCTTGAGCTTCAAGACCAAGTTTGCCGTGGATTATGCCACCAGTTACAACACCGCCATTCAGAATGATTACGCTACCTATTTCCCTACCTGGACCAATGCTAACGGCAAGGATGAGATAACCAACTTTACCAAATATGGCACTGACAAGCGTACGGGAACACAGGTGACCAGTGGCAGCACTTATGAGCAGACTGTTCTCTTTCAGGCACAGTTTGATTATCTTCGTACTTTTGCCAATGACCATCACGTGAATGCTACTTTGCTGGCCAATGGTTATCAGCAGAGTAACTCTGGCGTGTATCATCATACCACCAATGCCAACTTGGGTCTACAGTTGGGGTACAACTATCAGCAGAAATATTATGTGGATTTCAGTGCAGCAGCCATTCATTCGGCTAAGTTGGCTGAGGGACATCGTAATGCCATCTCTCCAGTTGTATCATTGGCATGGCGCCTCAAGGGAGAAGACTTCCTGAAGGATGCTGCCTGGTTGGATGACCTCAAGCTTACTACCAGTTATGGTGTGATCAATCAGGATATAGACATCAGTGATTATTACATGTACAGCGACATCTTTACAGCCACTGGTGACTGGTGGGGATGGAGCGAGAGTGCCAACAGTATGCAGAATGCAGAGTCACAACGTGGTGGAAACAAGGAACTGACATTTATTAAACGTAAAGAGTTCCGCGTGGGTCTGGATGCATCTGTACTTGATGGTTTGGTTACACTGGATGCCAATTTCTTTACCGTAAATACCAATGGACTGCTTACTCAGCCCTCTACCATCTATCCACTCTATTTCACCAATTATTATCCTAAGTCAAGTTACCTGCCCTACGTCAATTATAACAATCAGCGCCGTACTGGTTTCGACTTTACTGTAAATGTACATAAGCAGTTAGGTAAGGTGGATATGAATCTGGGTGTGACAGGTATGTACTATACCTCAAAGAATACCAAATGGGATGAAAACGTAGATTATGAATGGCTCCGCCAGGAAGGTGCCAGCATTGAGACTATCCGTGGTTACCAGTGCCTCGGTTTCTTCCAGGATGCCAATGATGTGGCAAACTCTGCCAAAATCAATAACAATACGAAGCCTGGTGATCTGAAATATAAAGACCAGAATGGTGACGGTGTCATTGATTCCAAGGATATGGTTGCACTCGGCAAATGGATTGCTCCATTCACATTGGGTATCAACTATACAGCAAAATGGAATAACTTCACCTTCTTCCTCAATGCCACAGGCGCGTTCGGAGGTAAGGGAATCAAGAACCAAACCACAGACTGGGTATATGGTTCCGGTAAATATTCAGAAGCAGTATTGGGCAGATGGACAGCAGCCACGGCAGCTACTGCCACCTATCCACGACTCACCACACAGGGTGGCGAACTCAACTTTGTCAATTCCGACTTCTGGTTGTATTCCACTTCCGCCCTCTATCTGAACAAGGTCCAGATTACTTACGACTTCCCCTGCAAGATGTTCCAGGACAAGTTGGTGAAGGGTCTCTCCATTTACCTCAGTGGCAACAGTCTGCTCACCATCGCCAAGGAAGCCAAATATATGGAGACTAATGTCGGCGGTTCGCCACAGACACGCAGTTATAATCTTGGTGTAAAGGTTAATTTCTAAATGCAATCAATCATGAATAAGATATTCAATATCCTCACAATATCCGCAGTAGCACTGGTACTCACAACCTCCTGCGATGATATGTTTGAACCTGCCGTAGAAAACAATCTCGGTATGGACTATATGTACACGCATGCCTCTTATGCAGAAGGTATATTGGGCAATGCTTATATCAATATGCCCTGCAGTGGTTACAGTTTTGACGACGTAGCCACAGATGATGCAGTGAGCAATGATGCCAGTAACAATTACCGTAATATGGCTTCGGGCACCTGGACAGCCAGCAACAATCCAGAGTCACGTTGGCAGGCTTGTCGCTCAGCCATCCAGTACCTCAATCTTTTCCTGGCTAATGCCGACAAAGTGGACTGGGCTGATGATGCCAAGGCTGCAGCCATGTATGCCGACCGTGAAAAAGGTGAGGCTTATGGACTGCGTGCCATGTATATGTATTATCTCCTCCAGACTCATGCCGGCTATGATGCAGAAGGCAATCTGCTCGGTATTCCTATTGTGACTACACCGGAGGATGCTACTTCAAACTTCAATGTACCTCGCAATACTTTCGCAGACTGTATGAAGGCCATCTATGACGATTGCAACAAGGCATTGGAACTCCTGCCTACATCGTATAAAGACCTGACCACAGCCGGTGAGATTCCTGTTAAGTATAAAGAGGTGAACCTGAATCAGTACAACCGAGTATTCGGTGCCAAGTTCAATGGTCGTATGGACGGTGCCATCGTGGAGGCTTTCCGTAGTAAGGCTGCCTTACTTGCAGCCAGTCCTGCTTATAATGAGGCTTCCGGTGTGAAGTGGGAAGATGCCGCCAATTATGCCGCTACGGTTCTGGACCGTATCGGTGGCGTAGCGGGAATGGACCCCAATGGCTTTACTTGGTATGCCAACACCAAAGAGATAGAAGGACTTGCCAACGGTGAGAATCCTAAGGAAATACTCTGGCGTACAGAACTTTCCAAGGGCAATGATCTGGAGACACAGAACTTCCCTCCCACATTGTTCGGTAAGGGACGTATCAATCCTACACAGAACTTGGTGGATGCTTTCCCTGCTGCCAATGGCTATCCCATCAGCGATGCCAACAGTGGCTATGATGCTACGACACCTTATGACAACCGTGATCCACGTCTTGCTGCTTACATCGTATTCAATGGTAGCAGCGAAGGAGTGAACAATACCACTGTCAAAACAGCATCTGACGGTGGTACCCGTGATGGTCTGAACAATGTCACAGGCAGTTCCACCCGTACAGGTTACTATATGCGTAAGTTGCTGCGTCAGGACATCAATCTGGACCCGACTACCACTACAACGCAGAAGCATTACACACCCCGTATCCGTTTCACGGAGATATTCCTCAATTATGCTGAGGCTGCCAATGAAGCCTGGGGACCACAGGGGAAAGGCAGTCATGGTTACAGTGCTTACGATATTATCAAAGCCATCCGCAGTCGTGCAGGTGTAGGTGCCGATAATGGTGATGAATATCTGGAGAACATCAAAAATGATAAGGACAAGATGCGCGAGCTTATTCACAATGAACGTCGCATCGAACTTTCATTCGAAGGTTTCCGCTTCTGGGACCTCCGCCGCTGGAAGGCTAATCTGAATGAGACAGCTAAGGGCGTAAACATCAAGAGTGATACATATACCGTCATCGATGTAGATGCACGTAATTACAAAGACTATATGTATTATGGTCCGGTGCCCTATACTGAGATGCTGAAGTATAACCAGTTGAAACAGAATAAGGGTTGGTAATCCTATTAATAACGATTTTAATCAGTAATAAAATAATGAAAAAGACAATATTCACATTAATGACTGCTGCTGCAGCCTTATTGATGGCTTCTTGTTCAAATGCCGATCAGGAGTTTGATGATTACAACTACCAGACGGTTTATTTTGCCAATCAGAATGTGGTACGTACCATTACCTTGGGTGATGATGTATATCCCACTGATTTGGACAATCAGCATAAGTTTCAGGTGTATGCCACACTGGGTGGGGTATGGAAAAACCGTGAGGCTCGTACCGTGCAGGTAGCAGTAGATCCGTCCTTGTGCAATAACCTGTCGTTTGCCAGCAATGGCAATGCAGTCACAGCACTGCCTTCCGACTATTATAAGTTGGAATCCAATACCATCACCATTGAGGAAGGGCAGATTATGGGTTGCATCACAGTGGACCTTACCGATAAGTTTTTTGCCGATGCCAAGAGCAACGACCTCAATTACGTATTGCCTTTGCGTATAGTAAATGCAGGTGACTCCGTACTGAAAGGCAAAGACTATGTACTCTATGCACTGAAATTAAAAAATAAGTACACAGGCAGTTGGCTCTCACGTGGCACTGATGTGATAGACCTCAATGGTACGGTGAGCACAGTGATAAGACATGCCGAGTATGTGGAGAAGGATGAAATCCGCTATCTCACCACAGCAGGTCTCAATGTATGTAACTATGCACTGAGCAATACCGTAGCAGTGGATGTGCAGGATGCCAGCGGTGCCGTGAAGAAGGATAATAAGACGTTGAGCTGCAATCTGCTGCTCACATTCGATGCCAGTGACAACTGCACCGTTACTACCAATACCGCCGACTGTGTGGTAAGTGGCAACGGCAAGTGGGAGTATCAGGCAGCCAAGAAGGCATGGGGCGACAAAGACCGCGACCAGCTGGTACTCAACTATAAGGTACGTTATAATTACACAGACAACGGCACACAGAAGTACAAGACTTATGAATGTAAGGATACGCTGGTGATGCAGAGCCGTCTGAGCAAGAAAGAACTCTTTACTACCAAATAAAGCATCGTCGTATGAAACAATTACATATTATCACCCTGTCTGTCGCTGCACTGCTCATGAGCAGTTGCACCGACAATACATTACATGACATTTTTGTGGATGAGCCGGCTACATTGGCGCAGTATGACTATCTCAAGGATTATGACGTACTCAAGACATACGTGGACCGCACAGCCAATCCTAACTTCAAGTTGGGCAGTGCTGTTACCGTGGCAGATTACAATCAGAAGGGTATTTACTATTGCATTACCAATAATAATTTTGATGAGATGACAGCCGGTAATGCGATGAAGCACAGTTCTGTTGTAGCCAAAGATGGAAGTATGAACTTTTCATCAGTTAGTAACTTTATTGATAATGCTGAGGCAGCCGGCATGAGTGTGTTTGGACACACACTCTGCTGGCACTCTCAGCAGAACACTACTTATCTGAACAGTCTGCTGGCCGATAAGCCTGCACCTTCCACAGGTACCGCCGACAATAAAGTGCTCCATATACAGACTACCAAGGAAAATGCCAATGTGTGGGATGCCCAGTTGGATTACAACTTGGCTGCACCGCTCCAGACAGGAAAGACTTATACGCTCACCATGCGTATCAAGTCATCGGCAGCCACCACACTTGAATTCTGGCCTAACGATGGCGTGGCATATCCTAATACCAAGACCATGTATCTCTCAGGCTTTGCCTCTACCAAGGAATGGCAGGTTTTGTCTTCCACCATCCAGCCTAAAGATTTTGCCATCAATCAGCTGGTATTCTCTTTCGGTAAGTTTGCCGGTGATGTCTATATAGATGATGTCACCCTGACAGCAGATGATTCAGAGACCAATCTCATAGATGATAAAGGATTTGACAAGGGCGTATTGGGCAATTGGGCAAAACCTAGTTGGCATGATTATGTGCTGGAAGTAGCTACACTGGCCGACAAAGCCAGTGCCTCGATACCTCTGACGGCTCAGGAGAAGAAAGATACTCTGACATGGGCCATGACCAATTGGGTAAAGGGCATGATGGAAGCCTGCAACGGTAAAGTCAAGGCATGGGATGTGGTGAATGAGCCGATGTCTGATACAGATCCTACTGCTTTGAAATCAGCAGCCGTTGATGGTGGCGCAGGTACCTTCTATTGGCAGGATTATCTGGGCAAGGACTATGTACGCACGGTGGTGGCTCTGGCCCGCCAATACGGTCCGAAAGATGAGAAACTCTTTATCAATGACTATAATCTGGAAGCAGCTTACAACAATAATGCCAAGTGCGACGGTCTTATCAATATGATTAAGTATTGGGAGAGTGACGGCGTGACCAAAATAGACGGTATCGCCACCCAGATGCACGTGAGTTACTGTACAGATGCAGCCACCCAGGCTAAGCAGGAGGCATGCGTAGTAACCATGTTCAAGAAACTGGCTGCTACAGGAAAACTCATCAAGATGTCCGAACTGGATATGGGCATGACCAAACTGGTGGATAACAAAGAAGTGGCGATGAAGACCAGTGAGGTGAATACCCTGGAACTCAAACAAAAGATGAGTGACTATTATAAGTTTATCATCAAGGCCTACTTCGATAATATCCCTGCGGCACAGCGTTATGGCATCACCCAGTGGACACAGACCGATGTACTTGAGAATGCCAGCTATCGTCCGGGAGAACCTTTAGGCCTCTGGGATGCCAACTATTATCGCAAGCCTGCTTATGCCGGATTTGCTGATGGATTGAAAGGAAAATAACTGCAACCTATTTTTAAATATCTATAGGGAGGTGTCTCCGGCAGAGACAATCCGTGAGGCATCTCCCGCTTTTATAACATTCCTATTAACTTAATTAAGTATTATTATGAAGAAAGCTTTCACTTTCGTAGTAGCTATGATGGCTACAGTCAGTATGCATGCAGTAACCGAATTTACCGGTTTCACTGTAGGCACGTCGCAAACTTTTGCACAGTGGGCAGGTGAATTCAAGGATGCACCTGGACAGGATTTTGATGCCACATCCTACGATTATGTATGGGTGAAGTATTCCGGATTCACCGGAGGAGCGCAGTTTACTTGTACTTACAATGAGTGGAAGTCCAAGCAAAGTTGGGGTGATGTATTTGATGCCGCGTCCACGCCCATATCTGGTGCATCCGGCATTGCAGCCATCAAAATTGACAAGACCAGCAAGTATGTCACCGGTAATGCTGCCACCGGCGGTTTGTATGTAGGCGATATCTATGCCAAGCATGTCCGTCAGTTGGCAGTACAGGCCACAGGCAGTAGTGGTGCCACCATCACCATCGAAGGTGTTTACTTCGGCACAGCAGATGAGTACAAGGCAGCTGCAGGTATCTCTACCAAGAATCATGTGTTGCACCTCCATACCGCCAAAGCTGGTACTAATTCATGGGATTATCAGTTGGTAGGCAAAACCTCCAGTCCACTGACAGTTGGCAATACCTATACCATGACTATGAAGGTAAAGTGTTCAGAAGCCTACAATGTGGAATTCTGGCCCAACAACGGTGTAGCATACCCTGATACCAAGACAATGTATCTGGCTCCGCTGGCAGCAACCACAGACTGGACGGAGGTTACCTCGACCATTGCACCTAAGGATTATGATATTACTACTTTGGTATACTCTTTCGGTAAACTTAATGGTGATCTCTATGTAGATGATATCAAGGTAGTGGATGCAGCAGGCAACAAACTGCTGGACGGCACATTTGATATAGACTACAGCGGATGGAGTGTAAACGGTGCAGCCACAGTGGAAATGCTGGAGCAGGAAACAGGTTCCGCTACGGGTATCGCAACTTTCAATGCCTCTCCGGTTTCACGCAATGCAGCATATAATTTGCAGGGACAGCGTGTTAATTCCCATGCCAAAGGTCTTATTCTGATGAACGGAAAGAAGTATCTGAATAAGTAAGATGATTTCATAAACTTTTTAATTTTTATATACAGTTACTGTTATATCCTCCGGACTTCATCATGAAGTCTGGAGGATTTTGCGATATGGAAAAATACATTTTAAGAAAATTATTTTGTATTTACAAAATATCTTAGTACTTTTACCACCATAATGGAAAAAGTGAAGATGAATGTTTATAAGATTATACGTCTGTTGCTTTTGCTTACTAGTTAAACTGCCATTTATAGGTAGGGTAAAAATTCTGACTAATCAAAACATCAGTTTTGTCACTATATGGGGTGGCGGCAAAAGAGATACAACACTGGTGAAAAAATCTGAAGGCATACCTGAATCCATCGATTTATCCTTCACTCTTTCACATTCTACTGCAAATGCTGATGAAACCTGAGGAATATGGTGAAAGATGCCTTTCACCATTCACAGGATATCTTTCACCCTTCACAAATGAGAATATCTCGTTTTGTCATTTGCGAACACAACCATGTTTCACCGTAACTGCTTTAATTATCAGCTAATTACGTGTGAAACATGAATTGGAAAACTTTTGTTTCATTGCTTTCCCTTCATAACTCATATAAGTAGCAGGCGCCGTTATGGTAATTACGAGTCGGTTTAATGATAAGTACGGGTCGGTTTAATGGTAAGTACGAATCGTTTTAATGATAACTGCGAGTCACATTCATGGCACATTGACTATGCTTTGCATGCAAAATGAAAGCATATTATACAAAGTTTTGACACTCGCAACATATCAAGAAGTATTTGAGACATACACAATTATGGGATTAATCATTTTTTTGTAGCTTTGCATCAAATACCTAAAATAAGTGCATAATGAAAAAGAAAATTGTATCTGCTGTATTATTCACAGTATTGTTCGCGTCTGTGGCTCAGGCCCAGCATCCTATCATAACCACTAAGTACACTGCCGACCCTGCGCCGATGGTATATAAGGACACTGTCTATCTTTATACCACTCATGACGAAGATGAGGCGGACGGTTTCTTGATGAAAGACTGGCTGTTGTACACATCCACTGATATGGTGAACTGGACTGAGCATGGGGCTGTGGCATCTCTGAAAAGTTTTTCATGGGTTACTAAAACTAATGGAGCCTGGGCTGAACAGGTAGTGGCACGTAATGGTAAATTCTACATGTATTGTCCGATACACTGTAATGGCATCGGAGTGCTCGTGGCTGACAGTCCGTACGGTCCCTTTAAAGACCCTATCGGCAAACCGATTATCTGGCAAAACGGTACTTGGAATGATATAGACCCCACGGTTTATATTGATGACGACGGTCAGGCATATATGTATTGGGGCAATCCGGATTCCTACTATGTGAAACTGAATCATGATATGATTTCTTATTCGGGAGAAATCCACAAGTTGCCCAGACCGGAGCATTATCAGGAAGGTCCATGGTTTTATAAGCGAGGCGGTCATTACTATCTGGCTTTCGCCTCTACTTGCTGTCCGGAAGGTATCGGATACGCAATGAGTGACAGTCCTGTGGGACCTTGGACTACCAAAGGTTATATCATGGCACCTACAGATAAGAGCCGTGGCAACCATCCGGGTATTATGGACTATAAAGGGAAATCGTATGTGTTTGGTCTGAATTATGACCTGATGCACATGAATGGTACCATGGAGCATCATGAGCGCCGTTCTGTGTCAGTAGCTGAGATGCATTACCGTCAGGACGGTACTATAGAGGAGGTACCATATTGGCAGAAAGAAGGTGTGAGACAGGTGGAATATCTGAATCCATTCCGACGTGTGGAGGCTGAGACCATGGCTTGGAGCCGTGGCGTGAAGACCGAGAAAGAGAACAATGGAAGTATCGTGGTAAACCATATTCATGATGGCGATTACATCATGGTGAAAGGTGTTGACTTTGGTAAGGGCGGACATTCTTTCAAGGCTGCAGCCCTCGTACAGAAAGGTGGTGTGCTGGAATTACGAATAGACAGCATCAACGGTGCTTTGCTGGGTACTTGCAGAATCACAGCAAATGGGAAGTGGACAGCTGATGTCAATATGGAAAAAGTGTTTCAGACTACAATCAGAAAGTGCAAAGGTGTACATGATTTCTATCTG
>DAIRCP010000004.1:25292-33232 GCA_036796635.1 Prevotella sp.
ATGTCGCAGCGCGTGCTACGATATGCCACTACCAAAGAATCTGTGAATGTCACCACTGCTGACGGAATGCTGACGCTGAGACCCCTGACGGATAATGCCGTCAGGGTGACTTATAATAAAGAGGTGTTCCGCAGTTTGCCGGAACTGGTGTACGTGGAAGGACTTAAATGTCCTGCTTTCAAGGTGGCGGAAGAGCGCGGGAATATTGTATTGACCTTGAAGAAGATGAAGGTATCTATAGACCGCATTACGGGTGATATACGTTATCGGGATTATCATGGACGACTCATTCTTGCGGAAAACGGACGTAGTCTGATACTATCTGCCATCAGTAATGAGAAGACGTATATAGCGGAGCAACGCTTTGTCTCTCCTGCTGATGAACATCAATATGGATTAGGACAGTTTCAGGACGGAAATCTGGATGTACGCGGACTTTCTAGACGACTTACTCAGGTGAATACTCAGATTTCAGTACCGATGATTATCTCCAACAAAGGTTATGGACTGCTCTGGAATAATTATGGTATGGTGGATTTTAATCCCTCAGACCAACATATAGCACTTGTTAAAAACTCGGTATCAGGCGGTGTGACTGAGGTGGATGTGACCACTACCGCTGGTAATCAGAAGGAGCGCAGGGAAAGTAATGTGTTTGAGGCTGATATACAAGTAGCAAAGACGGGAGAATATGCCCTGTTCCTGGATGTGGGACAGAAGATGGCAAGGAAAATGAATCTGGAAATAGATGGTAACAAACTCATCGACATGGAGAATATGTGGCTGCCACCTACATCATCTGTCAATACTCATCTCTCTGCCGGTGTCCATCATGTAAAGGCAGAACTGACGAATCATGATGTTCCACTGTTATATTATCATCAGATTACAGATGAGACGGTATTCCGTTCTCCAGTATCTCAGACCGTGGATTACACGGTGTTTGCGGGTGATGCGGATGAGGCTGTTGCGGCTTACCGACAGGTTACGGGCGAGGCACCTATGATGCCACGTTGGGCGATGGGATATATCCATTGTCGTGAGCGGTTTCATACACAGCAGGAGATACTGGAGACTGCCAACAGATTCCGCAAGGATGCCTATCCTGTGGATATGCTTGTGCAGGACTGGCAGTATTGGGGCAAATACGGATGGAATGCCATGAGATTTGATGAGGACAGATATCCGAATGTGAAAAGCATGACGGACAGTCTGCATCGGATGGGGATGAAACTGATGGTATCAGTATGGTCGAATACGGAGCATACCACGGAGTTGGGACGTGAACTGGACAGTCTGCATTATTTTATTCCCCATACGAACTGGGTGGACTTCTTCAATCCGAAAGCTGCTGAATTCTATTGGAGCAATTTCTCCCGACGGATGTTGCAACCTTATGGTATTGATGCCTGGTGGCAGGATGCCACTGAACCGGAGAATGATGACCTCTGCGGCAGACTGGTAGATAACGGAACGACACCGGGTGAAGTATTCCGCAACACTTATCCGCTGCTGGTGAATAAAACCGTGTTTGAAGGATGCCGTAAGGATCATCCGCTGCAGCGCACGATGATACTTACCCGCTGTGCCTATTCCGGCATCCAGCGCTATGGCACTGCCAACTGGTCGGGTGATGTGGGTAATGACTGGGGTACATTGAGACGGCAGATTACTGCCGGACTGGGACTCATGGCTGCCGGCATACCTTGGTGGACGTATGATGCAGGTGGATTCTTCCGCCCAGGCAATCAATATAAAGATTCACTCTATCAGGAACGTTTCATGAGGTGGATGCAGACATCGGTGTTTCTGCCTCTGATGCGAGTGCATGGTTATATGACGAATACGGAATTCTGGAATTATGGTCAGCAGGTAGTGGCGAATGCCCACCAATGCCTGGAGATGCGCTACAGGTTGTTACCTTATATCTATTCAAATGTGGCAGCCGTCTCTTATAGCGGTGCCACACTGATGCGTCCGTTGGTGATGGACTTTGCTGATGATACACTGGCGCTCGCCCAGAAAACGGAATACATGTTTGGCAAGTCATTACTGGTATCTCCTGTTTTTGAACAGGGAATCTCCTATACAACTGTGTATCTGCCGGGTACTGCTGATTGGTATGATTTCGCCACACAGGAGAAGTTTCGTGGTGGCAAGGCATATCAGATGTCTGTGACCTCTGACAGAATACCAGTATATGCCAAGGCAGGTGCGATTATTCCATTGGGGCCAACTGTACAGCATACGGGCGAAGGCTTGGATGCGCCATGGGAGGTGCGAATCTATGGCGGAGCTGACGGCCAGTTTACGGTGTATGAAGATGACGGGACTACTTATCAATATGAAAAGGGAGCATCTGCCACTTATCAGCTGACATGGAAAGACGGCAGTAGAATATTGACTATCAGTCAGCGAAAGGGAAGTTATCAAGGTATGTGTAAAAGTCGTACGTTGAAACTTGTCTATATTTGCGGTGACAAGCAGCATGAAACATTGATAAAAACGGTAGTGTATACAGGTAAACGAATGGAAATAAAATGGTAATCACTGAAATGATAGTTGTTACCACAGTAGGTGTTTCATTTCATGGCCGCCCCAGGTGTTGGCATCTATGTATTTGAAACCTGTTTCAGTATAAAGTTTTTCAGCTTTGGGGTTGTTGGCATCCACCAGCAACCCTAAGGGCAGATTCATTTCCAGGGCTTTTTCCTTGGTGGCTTTCAATAGTCTCGTGGCAATGCCTTGATGCTGGTAACTAGGTAAGACGGCAAGTGAGTCCAGATAAAGTTCTCCAGGCGCAGTCTCGTCTGCCATGTCGCTGAAGTCTCTGTCAAATGCCTGTTTCGCTCCGTCGATAAAGGTCTGACGTAAGGAGTGGAGCAGGGCGCCATCGTAACTTACGCTGATGCCTATGACACGATTATTATCACCGATTCCGATGATATCATCATCGTGGACTGCACAGATGGTATTCTGATAACTATACTGCGTATTTTCTTCGCTCACAAGTCGGGTGATAAGTTTGTGGAAATCTTCTTTCGTGTGGCTGCTGCCATGAAAGTAAGCGCAGCATTCCTCTGTCATGGCTGTCATGATGAGTGTAGCTATCTGTGATGCATCGTCTTTACGAGCGTTTCTTATTGTTGTCATCATTCGTTTTATGGGATTATTGTTGGACAAAGGTACAATAAAATACTTGGAATAGGTCATAGTCTTAATTATATTTAGTATCTTTGTCGCTGCAAACTAATATAAAAACAATGAGACGTAAAGCAATTTGTATTTTTCTCAGTCTGCTGCTGGTAATGCCTTCTATGGTGGCACAGACTGCTGTCGCCCATCCTTGGAAGGGCAAAAAAGTGGCTTATTTCGGTGATTCCATCACTGACCCACGTAATAATGGTTCAAAGAAGAAGTATTGGGGATTTTTGCAGGACTGGCTGGAAATTACTCCGTATGTGTATGCCGTGAGTGGTAGACAGTGGAATGATATACCCCGACAGGCAGATAAACTGAAAGCGGAACATGGTGACAGTGTGGATGCTATCCTGATACTGATGGGTACCAATGATTTTAACCATGGTATTCCTATCGGACAATGGTATGAGGAGAAAACAGAGAAAGTGTATGCTGCAATGAATAACCAGACCAAGACACTGCAGGACCGCAAATGCCGTACGCTGGTGATGGACAATAACACCTATAAAGGGAGAATCAATATTGCACTGAGTAAACTGAAACAGATGTATCCTACCAAACAGATTGTACTGCTCACGCCGCTTCATCGTGCCGGATTCTATCCGAATGAGAAGAACTGGCAACCTACCGAGAACTATGCCAATGTGATTGGCGTATATTTAGACGAATATGTGAATGCGGTGAAAGAGGCAGGCAATATATGGGCAGTGCCTGTAATAGACCTGAATTCAGTGAGCGGACTCTATCCGATGACAGATGAACAGGCTCAATATTTTCACTTGGCTGATACTGACCGTCTGCATCCTAATGATGCCGGTCATCAGCGCATGGCCCGCACACTGATGTATCAGTTGCAGGCACTGCCCTGTGTATTTTGAGTGTATATCAATTGATATACTAGATGTCTAATTCTACCGGACAATGGTCGCTGCCGAATATCTCTGTGTGGATTTTTGCATCGGCTATTCGTTCGGTCCATCTCTTGGAAACCAGAAAATAGTCTATACGCCAGCCTGCATTCTTTTCGCGGGCATGGAATCGGTATGACCACCATGAATAGGTGACTTGCTCGGGGTAGAGATGACGGAAGCTATCTGTGAAGCCGCTATCCAATAAGGTGGTGAACTTTTCGCGTTCCTCATCTGTGAATCCGGCGTTCCGTCGATTGGTCTTCGGATTCTTGATATCAATTTCCTCATGGGCTACATTCATATCACCGCATACGATGACGGGTTTTTTCTCATCCAGTTTGAGAAGATAAGCACGGAAATCCTCTTCCCATTTCATGCGATAATCCAGTCGGCGCAGCTCATCCTGTGAGTTAGGCGTATAGACACATACCAGGAAGAACTCTTCCATTTCCAGTGTAACCACTCTGCCTTCATGGTCATGCTCTTCTACCCCCAGACCATAAGTGACCTGGAGTGGTTGGTGACGGGTAAAGATGGCTGTTCCGGAATATCCCTTTTTCTCGGCATAGTTCCAGTATGACTGATAACCTTCATACTGCAGATCCAGTTGACCTGCCTGCATCTTTGTCTCTTGCAGACAGAAGAAGTCTGCATCCAACTGTCTGAAAGCCTCACTGAATCCTTTTCCTTCGCAGGCTCTCAGTCCGTTTACATTCCATGAGATTAATTTCATAGCGTATCTCTTTTAATTATTACCTAGTATATATAATAACCTTATTAATAATCAGTGCTGAAAAAAGGCGGGCTCTTGGACCCCGTCCAACATACCCGCCTCTGTTATTGTCAAACCTGACGTTATTAGAATTTAGCCATTTTGATAGCGTCTACCGCACATTCATCGCCTTTGTTACCCAGTTTGCCACCGCTGCGGTCTTGAGCTTGCTGCAGGTTTTCTGTAGTAAGCAGACCGTAAATCACGGGGATGTTGCCTGTGGCATTGAGTCGGGCGATTCCGGCAGTTACACCTTGACAGATATAGTCAAAGTGCGGAGTATCACCTCTGATTACGCACCCTAAGATAATCACTGCATCATAACCATCATTCAGTGACATCTGATGTGCACCGTAGATAAGTTCAAATGAACCAGGAACTGTCTTCACATGGATGTTTTCAGGCAGCGTGCCATGCTTTTCCAATGTGGATACTGCACCCTGAAGCAGTGCACCGGTAATTTCCGGATTCCATTCAGCTACTACGATGCCGAAACACATATTACTGGCATCTGGTACTTTGCTGAAGTCGTAATCAGAGAGATTGTGAAGTGATGTTGCCATTATTTTGTAGAAGCTCGTTCGATATATGCATCAATAGTCTGATATTGCATAGAATTGAAGTATTTACTCTTCACTTCCTGATAGAGTTTCAGTGCATCGTCTTTCTTGCCCTGGCTTTCCAGTATTTCACCAGCCTGAATCAAGAATGTAGGAGACAGACTGTTGTTGTCTGCCATCTCTGCTGCCTTCTTCAGACAGTCAACAGCCTTATCCAGTTGGTTAACGTGTGCGTATGCATTACCCAGTGCACCTTCTGCTGCAGGACTAATCATCTGATCGTCTTTTCCGCTGAAGTCATTCAGATATTTAACTGCCTCAGTCCATTTGCCCATCTGCGCATAGCAGAGTCCTGTATAGAGGTTAGCCAGATTGCCAGCGTCTGTACTGCTGTAATCAGTAGCAATCTTCTGGAATCCGAGCAGTGCCTGCTGGTACTGTTCCTGATTGAAAAGATCCTGTGACTTAGCCAGCTCTGTGCTTGCTTTTTCTTCGCGTGGACCAGCTACATAATTTTTGTAGAGGATAACTGCTGCAATCACTACGATGATAGCGATTACACCATAAATCAAAGCCTTCTTGTACTTCAACAGGAATGCTTCTGAATTGTTGAGCTGCTCTTCGATATTCACAGCTCCATTCTTTTGAGAATTGTTTGCCATTATTTTATTAAATTTTATTTTTCTGTTTTGCGTTTTGCTAATGCGTGGCAAAATTAGCAAAATTATTGCATATATTGAAATTTATTACTGACTTTTTTCGTTTTTCAGTGATAAAAGAAGTAACTTTGCACTGAAAACGCAATATATTGTACGATGATTCTTCAAAATATCTCTATAATCAACTATAAGAATATTCCGACAGCTAATCTGGAGTTGTCGCCAAAGATGAATTGTTTCATTGGCCATAATGGTGTTGGGAAAACTAATGTGCTAGATGCTGTGTACTATCTCTCTTTCTGCAGAAGTGCCCAGAATCCAATCGATTCACAGGTGATACGCCATGATGAGAATTTCTTTGTGCTCGAGGGTAATTATATGAGCGATTCGGGGGATGTGGAAAATATCTATTGCGGAATGAAACGTGGGGTGAAAAAACATTTCAAACGTAATAAAAAAGAATATAAAAGATTATCAGAACATATAGGACTTATACCATTGGTCGTGGTCTCACCGGCAGACACATTCTTGATAGAGGGCGGAAGTGAGGAGCGACGGAGACTGATGGATGTCGTTATCGCTCAGTATGACCACGCTTATATTGATGCTTTGAATCAGTATAACAGGGCGTTACAGCAGCGTAACACACTACTGAAAATGGAGGATGAACCTGATGCGGAAGTGATGAGCCTTTGGGAGGAACAGATGGCTGCAGCCGGTGAAAGTATTTATGCAAGGCGGACTGATTTCGTGGATGAACTGATTCCTATATTCCAAAAATTTTATCAGGAAATTTCTTCTGGACATGAGCAGGTCGGTTTACACTATACATCGCATTGCCAGCGTGGTCCTTTATTGGAAGTTATACAGCGCGACCGAATGAAAGACAGGGCTGTGGGATATTCCCTCCATGGAGTCCATCGTGATGATTTGGAATTTACGCTGGATGGTCATCCGATGAAGCGTGAAGGCAGTCAGGGACAGAATAAAACGTTTGTGATTGCTTTGAAATTGGCACAGTTCGATTTTCTTAAACGTACCAATTCTCATACTACGCCTTTACTCCTGTTGGATGATATCTTTGATAAGTTGGATGCACAGCGTGTGGAACAAATCGTAAAAATGGTATCCGGTGACAACTTCGGACAGATATTTATTACGGATACCAACCGTGAACATCTGGACAGCATATTGTCTCATAGTTCATTTGATTATAAATTATTCTCCGTGACTGACGGTGAAGTGGAGGAGTATCACCATGTTTAAAAGAAAGGTACTTACTCTGAAAGAGATACTGATGGAGAACATCCGTAAACAGGGACTGGAAACTCCACTGTTGCAACGACGTATGATAGACGCGTGGCCGATTGTAGCTGGACCTGTGATAAGTCGTTATACCCAGTATGTATCTATTCGTAACCAGACAATGTTTGTGCATCTCTCAAGTCCTGCTTTGCGTGCTGATCTGAGTATGCAACGAAGTGTATTTGTAAAACGTCTGAATGAATATGTGGGTGCTTTTTTGATTTCTGATATCCGATTTCAGTAATCAAATCACCTGTTCCTTTGTGTCTGATTAATAAATTACTGCATCCATCGGGATATCATACTCATCATGGGGTATGTTTTCGCGAATTTGATAGTCGAAGCAGATGCCCAATCTATAAATATGGTGAGGTAATGCGGAGAGGAAACGGTCGTAATATCCTTTTCCTTTTCCCATACGATGACCTTGTCTGTCAAAAGCCATTCCAGGTATGACAATCAGATTCACATCATCGAAGTCTGTGACTTTGGGGGTCGTGGGTTCAATGATTCCAAAGGGACCTGTGCTTAC
>DAIRCP010000004.1:33332-62536 GCA_036796635.1 Prevotella sp.
GTCCAGTGAGGTCTTTGTGCTCTTATTTCTTTGCGTAATTCGTCTTTGGTCATTACAGTCTGTTACTTTTTGGGGAATGCAGCACCAGCTCTAAATACTTCAAGTGCCTTGATAATGGCAGGATCGTCTGTATTCAGGTATTCGGTCCAGGCTTCCTCGTCCATCATATTGTAGATGATACGGCTGTTGATGTAACGCTCTAACAGGTGATGTGATTTCTTAATCATCAGATTGCGGCGCTGGAGTCCGTTCTTGTCAGCAAAAGAGGCAAATTGGTCAACGGTGTTCTGCTTTACCAGATAGTCTGCCAGTGTAGCCATCTCACTGAATGTGTTCAGCTTCACGCGGTTATCGTCGGTATAGGTGAAAGCAAACTGTAATATCAGTCCGCTCAGACTTGCTTCCTTATAATAAGAGGTTACAGCGAGAGTGTCTTCCGGAATGAAAATATCAGGTGTGATACCACCACCACCATAGACTGTCCTTCCTATATGAGTATGGTAAGCAGGACCTGCATGTTTGATGCTGTCTTGTGAGAAGAATTCTCCGTGCATGTATCTGTTCATCAAGTCTTCTTCATAGTCTTTGTCATCACCAGATACGTATGGCTTCTGTATACATCTGCCTGAAGGAGTATAATACCGAGCAATGGTAAGCCTGATCATAGAACCGTCGCTGAAGGCAATCGGTTGCTGTACGAGGCCTTTACCGAATGAACGTCTGCCGATGATTGTTCCACGGTCGTTATCCTGGATGGCTCCGGCAAAAATCTCCGATGCGGACGCACTTCCTTCATCAATGAGGACGATAAGAGGTATCTGCTGGTAACTGCCTCTGCCGTCTGAACGGTAATCCTTACGAGGAGATTTCCTTCCTTGCATATAGACTATCAAACGGTCTTTCGGCAAGAATTCATTAGCTATCTTGACGGCAGTTTCCATATATCCGCCCAGATTGCCACGTAAGTCTATCACCAGATTATTGAATCCTTGTTGTGATAACTTGGCTAATGCTATCAACATTTCCGGGTGAGTGGTCTCCCCGAAGTTCTTAATCTTAATATATCCTGTCTCGTCATCCAGCATATAAGCTGCTGTCACACTCTTAGTAGGAATATCTCCACGGGTGATGGTGAATACTCTAGGTTTCTTTTCTCCGAAACGCAGTACTGAAATTTTCACTTTCGTGTCTTTTGGACCTTTCAGTCGGTGCATGGCTTCCTCATTGGTTACCACTTTTCCTACGAACGGTTTTCCGTCGATACCGATAATCTTGTCACCAGCCAATACTCCTGCATGTTCTGCAGGTCCGTTGGTGATTACATTCTGTACATGGATGGTATCTTCACGAATGGTAAATTCTACTCCGATACCTGAGAATGAACCCTTCAGGTCATCATTGGCGGTCTCCACATCCTTGGCTGAAATATACACAGAGTGGGGGTCCAGTTCAGCAAGCACTTGTGGAATAGCTTTCTCCACGAGGTCATTCATATTTACTGTATCTACATACTGGTCATCGATAATGTGCAGCAGACTGTTCAACTTGTTGCTGCTGGTATTGATGATGCTGAGGCGATTGCCTGAAAAATGATTGGCATAAAATGTACCAATAAGCACTCCCAATACGATGCAGAGTGCCATCAGCAATGGCATGTACTTGTTGTTGCCTTTATTCTTATTTTGCTCCATCTTTTTCTTCCTCCGGATTTGTATATATCACTTCAATGTGAGCTCTCTTGAGCAGTTCTATGCCGTCTTCCAGTCTGTAGTGTTCTGCGTAGACCACTCTTTTTATTCCAGCCTGAATAATCAGTTTGGAACATTCTATACAGGGCGATGCGGTGATGTAGATAGTTGCGCCGTCACTGTTGTTGTTGCTTCTGGCCAGTTTGGTAATGGCGTTGGCCTCCGCATGAAGCACATAAGGCTTGGTGAGGTTATTGTCATCCTCACATACATTCTCGAATCCACTGGGCGTGCCGTTGTATCCGTCACTGATAATCATCTTGTTCTTGACCACCAGCGCGCCTACCTGCCTACGTTTGCAGTAGCTGTTCTCTGCCCAAATTCGTGCCATCCTCAGATAGCGCAAGTCTAGTTCGTGTTGCTTCTCTTCTTTTGTCATTATTCTAGTTGGTTCTTGATACCGTTGCGTTTCAGCAAAGCATCAATAGTTGGATTACCTTGTCTGAATTCGCGGTATAGTTTCATCGGGTTTTCTGTACCGCCTTTGGATAGGACGCAGTCTCTCAGTCGTTGGGCAAGTTCTTGATTGAAGATTCCTTCTTCCTTGAACAGGCTGAATGCATCGGCATCCAGCACTTCAGCCCATTTGTAACTGTAGTATCCTGCTGCATATCCGCCTGCCATGATATGACTGAATTGTACAGTCATGCAGGTATTGGGCAGTTGTTTGTCAATGATGGCTTTCTTCCATGCTTTTTTCTCAAATTTCATGAGATCACCATCAAATGGCTTATTGCGTGTGTAGTAGGCCATGTCGAGTAGGCCGAAAGATACCTGGCGCAGACAGGCATTGGCTACCATGAAGTTTCTGCTCTTGTGAATGCGCTCAATCAGTTCGTCGGGTATTGCTTCTCCAGTCTGGTAATGGAAAGCAAAGGTATTGAGAAAGTCCTTCTCAATGGCAAAGTTCTCCATAAACTGGGATGGAAATTCCACAAAATCCCATTCCACATTTGTGCCGCTCATGCTTTCGTATTTGGTATTGGCAAACATACCATGCAGTGAATGACCGAATTCATGCAGGAAAGTTTCCACTTCTCCTAATGTGAGCAAGGCGGGCTTTTCTGCCGTAGGTTTGGTTAAGTTCATCACCACACTGACATGTGGACGTACGTTTTTACCCTTTCGGTCTATCCATTGTCCTTGATACTCTGTCATCCAAGCTCCACCTTGCTTTCCTTGACGCGGGAAGAAGTCTGCATAAAATACAGCCAGATAACTTCCGTCTTTGTCAAAGACTTCGTATGCCTTCACGTCTGGATGATACACAGGGATGTCTTTGTTTTCCTTGAAAGTGATTCCGTAGAGTTTGTTAGCCAACCCAAATACACCATCTATGACATGGGAAAGTTCAAAATAAGGGCGTAGCATTTCTGCGTCCAAATTGTATTTTTCCATCTGTAGCTTATGGGTGTAGTAGGCTGTGTCCCATGGTTGCATATCATAGTTTGTACTATGTGTCAAGCCCTTGGCCATTTTGATAAGGTCATTACGTTCTTTCAGCGCGGTAGGGGTATAAGCAACTATCAAGTCATTGAGCAATTTGTTCACTGTCTTTGCTTTGCCAGCCATTCTGCGCTTCAACACGTACGCAGCGAAGTTCTTGTATCCTAGCAGTTGCGCTAACTCCATGCGAAGATTGATAAGTCGCTTGCATATTTCTATATTGTTAGACTCATTATCATGAGTACACATGGTATTGCGAGCCATATAGAGTTGTTTGCGCAAATCTTCCTGTGTGCTATAAGTCATAAAAGGACTGTAGCTGGGGTAATCTAGTGTGATGACCCAACCATCCATCCCGCGTTCTTTTGCCGCCAAGGCAGCAGCTTCTCTTGCAGATACAGGTAAACCTTCTAATTGCTTTTCGTCAGTAATATGCAGGATAAATGCTTTATTTTCCTTCAATAGGTTTTGGGAGAACTTCAGACTCAGTGCACTGGCTTCGTCTGTAATCTGACGCATTTTATTTTTATCTTCCTCATTCAGAAGTGCACCGCTACGAACAAAACCTTCATATGCATTTTTTAAGAGCTTCTTGTTCTCTCCTTTTTGATATTCATGTTTAAATACATAATGGATGCGTTCAAACATTTTTGGATTCAAACTGATATCATTGGCATGCTTGGTAAGTATGGGCTGCATTTTCTGGGCAAGTGCTTCCATATCGTCATTGGTTTCTGCACTCATCAGATTAAAGAAAACCGAAGATACTTTAGATAGTAAGTCATAATAGTCTTCAGGTCTTGACTTGTCTTCATAGATGAGGGTATTCTCGAAAGTGGGCTCATCTGGGTTGTTGATGATTTTCTCTATCTGCTCATTCTCTCGACGGATACCTTCCATAAAGGCAGGTTCATAATCTTCCATCTTGATACGGTCAAATGGCACCGTATCATGTGGCGTATTATAATCTACCAAAAAAGGATTCTCTCTTAATTCTTTATTCTCCACAAATTCTTCACTCATACATTTCGTAACTTTTGTATGCAAAGATAATAAAAAATATGCTTGTTTAGAGGCGAATAAGTAATTTTTAACGATTGACTATATAGTCTTAACGCTTAATTAGCTTTTCTAGGGCATTTATATGTATAACACCTCGTGAAAGTGTAATAAAACCATCTGTTTGTAATTGGTTGAGTGCTCTGGATACATCCAGTCGACTATCGTTCATTTCATCGGCTAACCTTTCCATGAGGATGTGAAATTCCTTCTTTCCTGCTGGGTATGAACAATGGCTGACAAAAAATCGGATAAGTCTTTGGGGCAGGCCTTCTGCGGGAGGTTGCCAGATATACCGTTGGTATTTCTGTGCAAGTGTGGCATAGATATTAAGCAGATTGATTCTGAATACCATTAGATTGTTGGATAAATTCCTTATTTCTTCTTTGCTGATTGCGAAACAGTTTAGATTGGTTATTGCAGTTACTTCAACAGAATATTGCAAGTTAAGCCCGAAAAGCCGTTCCGGTTGGATGACGCATGGTGCCTGTAGATATTCTTCAATTAAATATTTTTTATTATCAGCATACATGGTCTGTTTGACAGTCCCACTGGTTATGAAGTATAATTTGTTGCATTCATCGCCATTATGAATCAGATTTTCGCGTTCTGATATCTTGACGAAATCGAATCTTGTATAAGCCACGACCTTTAAGAGGTCTTCGTGGCTCATACCTTGAAATACTGGAAATTGTAATAATTGGTCGTATAGTTGAATGCTTGGCATACCTGTTTGCTAATGTGCAATTTTATCTTTCATAGACGGAGAATACCAGACAGCGTTTTTGCCATTTTTATCTGAATAAATCAGATAAGCCATGATTTCTGGATGGTGCTGAAGTACTTTCTGCGTTCCGTCAAGTCCCATCACCATGAATGAAGTGGCATAAGCATCTGCTATGGCACATCGGTCTGCCAAAACTGTGGCAGATAATATGTTGTGTTGTACGGGATATCCTGTTTTAGGGTCTATTGTATGAGCAAATTTCTTGCCGCCTTTATAATAGAAATTCCTATAATTTCCACTGGTGGCCATTGCTTTATCTGTAACATTCAGGACTGTCTGTTGTTCCATGTTTACATCCAGTGAGTCGTCTGTAGGTTTGGTTACGCCAATCTTCCAAGGTACTCTTTTCTCACTGATACCTTTGGTCACGATCTCACCACCAATTTCCACAAGGAAATTTTTGATACCTTTCTTTTCCAGAAATCTGGCTACGACATCACTGCCATATCCTTTGGCTACTGCACTGCAGTCCAGCATCATACGCTTATCTGCTTTGATCAGTTGATTACCTCTCAATTGTATTTTCTGATATCCAATCAGTTGCCTTAAAGAGTCCACTTGTTGCTGATTCGGCATTTTTCTGTTCTTAAATCCGAATCCCCAGGCATTGACCAGAGGAGCAACGGTAATATCAAATGCACCATTGGTTTCTTTAGAGATATTTTCTGATATCTTAAACACTTCCACAAACATATCATTGCAGGTTGTGGGCTGATTGTTGTTAATGCGGGAGATAATGCTGTTTTTATTAAACATGGACAAAGCATCGTCTACTTTTTGCATCTCCGCCTCTATCTCCTTCTTCATGTCAGTATCACTTTGATAGGTCACATGATAGATTGTACCAAAGATGAATCCCTCATCATGCTGATAAGGAATAGAATGCTGTTGACGGATAATAATTACTGACCCGACAATGAGCAGTATCAGAAATGGCACTTGCCATATCAGTTTTTTCTTTTTTCTCTCGTCCATTTTATATATCGATAATTACGTTGAAATTGACTCCAAGTCGTGTGTCGCCAGAGATACCATATCCTGGCACATACCAAGTGTTGCCCAGGCTACTTTCCTTATAAGCGATACGGCGTTTGTATCTTACGTCCCATCCTAAATGCAAAGGTCCCCAAATGTATGCATCCAGACCGAATACAACTTCAGCCCAATGCTGGTTGCATGTCTCGCCGTTGATGCCAAATCCACTTATGGTCATCCATACGGGGTCAGGCAAGTTTACTCTGCTTACATCTATTTTATAAGAGGTAAATGCATATCTGATACCAGCATAGAGCCGGTTTCTGTCGTGTTTGTTTTTCAGCAGGTTTATATCGCAGCCTATGCGGAAGTATGGGGCAGTGGTCTTGTAACTTAGTCCTGTTACCTCGTCTGTCTCGTGATTAGCGGAACCGACTCCAACTTCGATGACAGGGAAATATTGGTCATGGATATTCAGACGCAGTGCTCCTTCATACTCACCTCTGTCGCTGAGCCATCTTGTTGCTGCTCCGGAGAGGTTGAATGCTAATTCAAATCCATTGAGTACAGGCACACTGTCTTTCTCTATCTTAAACAGTTTGCCTCCTTTCTTTACCTCTTTCTTTTGCGTAGTGACTTTCTTCTGTGCCATGGCAGGAAAAGTCAAGGTAAAGAGCAAAAGCAGACTAATGAGTGCTCTTGTTGAAATAGATATAGAGATGTGACGTGGATAAATCATAATCTACATAAGATTTGTTGATGCCGATAGAATCAATAGCATTGCCTGTCCATCTCACAGCTGTGAGTTGATGGAAAAAGGATGCACTGCAGTCTACCGATTCGAAGTGTGGATAGTTTTCTTTCTTGATATACACATAACTTATTTTCTGATTGCCAACAGTATCGCATACAAGAAATTTTAGAGTATCTTCTGGTGCCGTATAACTTATTGGCAATTCGAAACTGGCAGTACTGGTACTCTTATTGAGCAGGATAGTGTCTGTCCCGTTTCTCCGTTGACTGGTGATGGTAAGCGTATCGGTCGTGAGCGTGTCTAAGGTGCCATTCGTCTTGTGCAGTTGCCAGACTGTGGCAACTACATTCTGCACAGGACAGTCTATCGATGAACAGGCGCTCAAGATGAATATAGTCAGCGTTGCCAGGGCTATTTTCCGCATCTTATTTCCTCCTCTATTTGGTAGTCGTTTCTATTTTGCGATGATCGACTGATCAAATCGCCCAGGAAACCTGCCATAAACAGTTGCGTACCTATAATCATCATGGTGAGTGCAATATAGAAATAGGGTGAATTGGTAACCAGGCGCTGGGGAATACCGTTGGCAAGCGCCCACAGTTTGTCTGCACCGATAATGAAAGCGGCCAGAAAACCAATGGCGAACATGATACTTCCCATAAAACCGAATACGTGCATCGGCTTTTTTCCGAATGAACTCAAGAACCAGAGGGTAAGTAAATCCAAGTATCCGTTTACAAATCTGTTGAGTCCCATAAACTTGCTCTTCCCATATTTTCTGGCTTGGTGTTGTACTACCTTTTCTCCGATTTTCTCAAATCCGGCATTTTTAGCCAAATAAGGTATGTATCGGTGCATTTCTCCATATACTTCAATATTCTTCACTACCACTTTCCGGTAAGCCTTGAGCCCGCAGTTGAAGTCGTGAAGATTCTTGATACCACTGAATTTTCTGGCTGTCGCATTGAAGAGCTTTGTTGGTATTGTTTTGGAGATAGGGTCATATCGCTTTTGCTTGTATCCAGAGACCAAGTCATAACCATCTTCTTTAATCATGCGGTATAATTCAGGTATTTCATCAGGTGAATCCTGCAGGTCGGCATCCATGGTGATAACCACGTCACCCTCAGCTTCTTTGAAACCGCAAAAAAGTGCGGGGCTCTTTCCGTAGTTGCGGCGGAATTTGATACCTCGTACGTGTTCATTGCTTTTGCTTAGATTAGTGATGATGTCCCATGAGTGGTCGGTCGACCCATCGTTTACGAAGATCACTTCAAAAGTAAACTGATGTTCTTTCATTACACGCTCAATCCAACTGAAAAGCTCTGGTATGCTTTCTTCCTCATTATAGAGAGGTACAACTATTGATATATCCATTTGTTCGTATTAATTATTTTTTAGGTTCATTGTTTGCCTGTTTCATGTTTTGGTCCCTTTTCATGAGGGCTCCAAAAGGGAGTCCCAGTATCAACCCTAATGTAATGGTCAGTGTCAAATCGTTCAGGGCATAGTCTATCGGTCTTAACTTAGCCATCATGTCTATACTCTCTTTCAGCGTTTCTGTCAGACCGTAAGCCTTGAGCATTTGCTGACCTTCAGTGGATGACCATACCTGCATCACCTGGCTCAACATAAAACCTTTATCTAGAAATTCAAAATACAAATATTGTGCCAATGCAAATAAGATGCCGGCATAAAAGAAAATAAGTGCATAATATGCCCAACTTCTGCGGAATGAAATCACTCCGTCACGTGCTCTGTCACGAAATAACCTGAGGCGCTGGGCAGCAAAAAATGGTGAACATATCGCAGCTACCAGACCAAGTCCCATCATCATTGGACTGCCTGTGCCGTAAACATAGAATGCGAAACTTGCAATCCAACAAAGGGCAAGTAGCGCACCATCTTGTCGGGCAAAAGCCTTGAACTGTACATATTCGTCGGGAGTCATCATATCGTTTTTATATTTATATGGTGCAAAATTACGCATTTTCTCAAACATAACAGGTGATAACAAAGAAAATTTTTATTTTTTTGCGATAAATCTTTGCTAAATAACAAAAAAGTAGTATCTTTGCACCCGCAAAAAGAAAAAGACATGGGTAAGTCTTGCACGGCCAGCTCCCTTCGAATCCTCCAGGACGGGAACGTAGCAAAGGTAGTTGGTTGTAGCGGCGCGATGCAAGTAGCTTACCCACCCGCCTCTTTAGCTCAGTTGGCCAGAGCACGTGATTTGTAATCTCGGGGTCGTTGGTTCGAATCCGACAAGAGGCTCTAAAAAGTGGACGTTCGCAACGCGATACGTTCACTTTTTTGTTAATTATATGCAAATATTGCGTGGCGCAGTAGGAAAAATGTGTGTGAAAGCTGTACTTTCCTGTAAATAATGCTATCTTTGCAATCAAATTTAATATTGTGTATAATGAAGAAAATAGCTTTGATAACTGGTGCAACAAGTGGAATAGGTGAGGCTTGTGCACGAAAATTTGCCTTGGGTGGATATGACTTGATACTGACAGGGCGCAATCAGAAAAAACTGGATGTACTCAAGAAAGAATTTAGTGATAAGGGTACCGATGTGATTACACTTACATTCGATGTCAGAGACAGAGAGGCGGCTACAGAAGCAGTCCATTCCTTGAGTGGAAAATGGCTGAATGTGGATGTCCTTATCAATAATGCCGGGTTGGCATTAGGGTTGGAAAAAGAATATGAACTTGCTCCTAACGACTGGGATACGATGGTAGATACCAATATAAAGGGTATGCTGACTATGACGCATCTGATAGTACCCGGAATGGTCAAGCGCAATCACGGACATGTAATCAACATGGGTAGTCTGGCTGGTGAGGCTGCTTATGCTGGAGGCAATGTTTACTGTGCAACAAAGGCTGCAGTGAAGGCTATCAGTGATGGACTGCGAATAGATTTGGCTGATACTTGTGTACGTGTTACGAACATCAAGCCAGGTCTGGTTGAGACAAATTTCAGTGTGACACGTTTTTATGGAGATAAGGATAAGGCAGACCATGTGTATAAAGGAATAAAGCCATTGGCTGGTGATGATATCGCCGATGTTACTTATTATGCGGCAAGTGCTCCTGAACATGTTCAGATAGCTGAGGTTTTGGTACTTGCTACGCATCAGGCTAATAGTTTCGTGGTCAGTAAAGACCCGACTAGAAGTGAAACACTGAGTTAAAGACAACAGCAATAACCATGAAAATGAAGAAGTCATTTTGGAAGACACTGATTCTGGTATTTGCGATTTTTATCGTAGGTACTGTGGGAGGTGCTTTCTATCTGATTGATTTTGCACTGTTTCCTAAGGTGCGGTCAGACCGTGAGGCTTCTGTTCATTACAACGATTCTGTCTATTCATTTATGAGACCATGGACAGATAGCCTCAATCGTGTAAAAGCAATTCATGATACAGTCATTGTCAATCGTGATGGCCTCAAACTCAATGGATATTTTATCCGTTCTGCCCGTCCTACAGGTAAAACAGCTATTCTTATTCATGGTTATTGCGTGTTTTCATATAGTATGCTGCCTATTGCATATATTTACAGTCATGATTTGGGATACAATGTACTTTTACCAGACTTACAATGCCATGGAAGAAGTGAAGGGCATGAGGTAAGTATGGGATGGAAAGACCGTCTTGATATATTACAGTGGTCTCATGTCGCTGATTCCGTTTTCGGCGGACATTCCCAGATGGTGGTGCATGGAGTATCTATGGGCGGTGCAACCACGATGATGCTGTCTGGAGAGAAGTTACCATCTTATATCAGATGTTTTGTTGATGACTGTGGATATACGAGTGCGTGGGATGAATTTGATTATGAAATAGGAAAGATGTTTTCACTTCCCGCTTTTCCTATATTATATGAAGCTGACATAATCTGTAAACTCAGATACGGATGGAGTTTCGGTGAGGCCTCAGCTCTGAAACAAGTGGCGAAATGTCATCTGCCTATGTTGTTTATTCATGGAGATTCTGATGACTTCGTACCCACAAGAATGGTTTATCCTTTGTATAAAGCCAAACCCCAACCGAAGGAACTTTGGATAGTGAAAGGTGCTCCCCATGCAAGTTCATTCCGACTGAATCAAAATGAATATAGGGCTCGAATTGCACGTTTTGTCACTAAATACATCAAATAATTATTTTACTTAGTTTTTTATGAATTCCATCAAATGAAAATCGAACCTGTAGCTTATTTCCAATCCCCTTTTCAATCAAAGTTTGGTATTCCTCGTCAGAGTGGATTAGTGGACAAAATTATTGGTGAGGTGAAGTTCGTAGAACCGTATCTTGAGGCGGATAGTTTACGCGGATTAGCAGAATTTGATTATTTGTGGTTGATATGGGGATTTTCTGAAAATGTGGATGCGGAAAAACATTCCACCGTTCGTCCGCCGCGTTTAGGAGGAAATGAGCGTCTGGGAGTGTGGGCTACACGTTCTCCCTTCCGACCGAATAATCTGGGCCTTTCATCTGTGAAAATTATCAAGGTGGATACGGAAAAAATGCTTATTGAAGTAGCTGGTGCCGATTTAATGGATGGCACTCCCATTTATGATATAAAACCATACGTGTCGTTTGTCGATAGTCACCCTGGTGTACAAAGTGGTTTTGCTGATACGCATCAATGGGAATCCCTTCCAGTCGAGGTGCCGGAAAAGTATACAAGCATTTTAGGTACAGAATTGACAGAAGCACTAAAACAAACTTTAGCCTTGGACCCTCGTCCCCATTATCATGATGATGTGAATAGGGTATATGGTATGATCTTTTCAGGTTTTAATGTGAGATTCAAAGTTGGAGCAGATGGGGTACATGTACTTGATTTAGGCAATATATGAGATAAATATATAAAAAACCTCTTAAAAATTTGCATCGAAAAGAAATAATACTTAATTTTGGGGCGGAAATTTAATTGAGAAGGAGTGTCTTATGAAGGTATTATTAATATTATTGATTGTACTGCTTATCTTATGTCTTTGCCTCATTTACTGGATGAACTTGCAGTTATCTGTTTTGCGCAAAGGCAATCTGGTAAAAAGTGCTTTTTTACATAAAACGGCTTATGACATACGTACCCCATTACATTCAGTTATGGGGTTAGCCAGCATTGTATCAAAGGAAGACATATGCCTATCTAAAGAGGAAAAGAAAAATATCACGCGGCAGATTTTTTTTAATACTAGTCTTATTAATACTACCCTGGATGAGATTATGGTCTTAGCTGACTGTGGCGAAGGTCATGTCATAGAGAATGAAAGTTTTGCCCCAATAGAGTTATGTCAGCATTGCATTGAATTGCATCGAAAAAATGTGAATTTGTCTTCTAATGTGCAGTTGGAATTCAAACGTGATTTGGATAGTATGTTTTTTGTAGATTCCGATCCTCATTTGATAGAGTTGGTGGTTAACAAATTGCTCGATAATGCAATTAGGTTTACACATAAAGGAAAAATTGTAGTGGGATGTAATATTACAGAATATAAAGATCATATCACCATCTATGTGGAAGATACTGGGGAGGGAATACCTGAAAACAGACGGAAGGACGTATTCGAATGGTTTAACAAGCCAACCGAAGTCCTCGACGATGCAGAATTGGATTTGAGTATCGCAAAGCGTGTAGCCGAGAAACTTGGTGGCGTGTTACAGATAGATGATCATTATTCGGAAGGGACTCGTATGATTCTCTGTCTTCCCCTCAAATAATCTACCTTATTTATTGTCGTCATTTTGCATAGAAGGGCGATGCTCTCCTTCACCACGTTTCATGTGGTTTTTAGAGTCTTCTTGATATTTCTGAAATTGCTCAGGAGTCATAATGCTTTGCAGTTCCTTGTTATATGCATCCATAGTTGCCTTCATTTCTTCGCGTTTTGCTTTCATCTCAGTATTCTGTTCTTCTGTCATTTCTGGGCGCTTTTGTTGCATACTGTCTGGACGCATACCTCTTCCGTTCATTTCCGGACGGCCAGGTCTCTTGCCCATCATCGGACGACCTAATTTATCGGCATACTTAGTGTTTAGTGCCAGTAATTGTTTCTGCTGGGCATCAGAAAGATCGTATTTTTTTGCAATCATTTCTGTACGTTTCTGAATCATTTCAGTCTTGTCAAATTTTGGCTTGCTGTTTTGGTTCGACTCTGTTTCCTGAGCCATCGTTGTGATGCTCATCATTGTCACTGCTGCGAGTGCTAAAATAAAATGTTTCATATTCGTTTGATTTTTTCTGTTGTACATTTTCTGTTTCTGTTATTTAGTTGCAACTAATATTTCGACGATAAAAAGTGACGAAAGTTTAAACATAGAATAAAAAAACCGTTGGATTATCAACAAACTGCTATTTTTTTATTATCTTTGTACCGATTTTATCAACGAATGGATTTTAGATTTATTATCATATCAGTTTTGGTCTTGCTGTCATCATGTACTGCATGCCGTCGTGGTGGGTCTGTGTCTCAGGAGACTCAACCGGAGAGTTTGGATTCTCTGCCAATGCTCATCATGCAGATACAAAAATGTTCTAAACTGTATACAGCAGAGTATCATGTGCATAAAATTATAACCCATAGCGATGTGGCCAATTTGAAAGGCTCTTTTCTATCAAGAAAGTTTGATATTAAATTGCCTTTAGGTGACCGCAAAATTGCAATTCCGATGGATGCTACTTTAAAGGCCTATATTGATTTTAACGGTTTTAATGAAAAGCAAATTCGTCGCTCGGGTAATCATATTACAGTCGTGCTGCCAGATCCGAAGGTGGTCCTTACCAGCAGTAAGATAGATCATAAGGGGGTGAAAGAATATGTCGCACTTACTCGTGCTCATTTCTCTGATGCGGAAATGTCTAATTATGAGCAGCAAGGCAGGGCATCCATCATAGCCAATATAGCCGATATGGGTGTGTTTGAGTCTGCAAGAGCTAATGCTGCACGAGTGTTGATTCCTATGATAGTTCAAATGGGCTATCCAGAGAAATATATAACCATTGAATTCCGTAAACATTTTACGGAGGGTGATTTGCTAATTGATAATTTTACCACAGGACGATGATGAAATCTAAACTGAATTGGATGCAGACATTGGCAATGCTGCCTAACAAATTGTTATTGGGACTGATAGCCGTAGCACTGATAGTTGTAGCAGCACTGGTTTATTGGATTTTTGGTAAATTGGAAAAAACGAATTTGGAGGTGTGCAGTGACCAACGTATAGATATCACTCCGGAGCAGATTCAGTCTATTAAGAATTTAGGTGAGTGGGAATTCCTATCGGTCAGTGATGAAGAGATGGTTGATACCACTCGTAAGGGATTTTTCTCTGATGACCATCTGTCCCGTATTTATTATGGAACTCTGCGGATAGGTATCAATATGCAGACTGTGAAAGACGGATGGATAAGACATCAAGGGGATTCTGTCTGGATTTTGTTACCCCATGTCGGATTGCTGTCGGATGATTATATTGATGAGGCAAAGACTCGGTCTTTTTTTGAGTCTGGACGTTGGACCCCTGATGATAGAGAATCTATGTTGCAGCGTGCGCATCATAAGATGAAGGTTCATTGCCTTACGACTGTAAATCTGAAAAGTGCAGAACAGAATGCTGACACTCAGTTGCGCCAGATGTTTAAGTCCATGGGATTTAACTATATAAAGATAAAATTTGATAAGTAAAATATATTAGTTTATATAAGACAAATGGAACATAAAATGATGATGGCAGTCATGATAGGTGTGATGGCACTTTCCATGACCAGTTGCGGACACAAACAGGATAATGGCGACATTATTGCTCCAAAAGAACAACCCAAAAGACCAGCTCCTCCTGTGAGTATGCAGGATTATAAGCAAGCGCGCGATGTAAGTTGGATGGGAATGAAATACAAGGTGATAGTTGAACGCCAGGCTGATGATAGTTTGACTATTGTAAAAGACGAGAACGGTCAGAAGTTTGTGGATAATCGTATTACTCTTCGTATATTGCGAAGTGATGGTACGGTATTTTTCTGCAAGAGTTTTACTAAAGCATCATTTGAGTCATGTCTTGACAATGACTATGAGAAGACAGGTATTCTGGAGGGCTTGGTCTTTGACCGTGTAGATGGTCATGAGTTGCGCTTTGCAGCCAGTGTAAGTCATCCACAGACAGATGAATATATACCGATGGTCCTGACAGTGAATAATCAAGGATCCATAAGTATTTCCCGTGATACCCATTTGGACACCAGTGCTCCTTCTGATGAGGAAGAGGTTGATGACCAGCAATAAAATGATATAAAAATCAAGGATGATTATTCAATTGAAAAATCATCCTTGGTTAAATAGTTGTTTCGCAAGTGGAAGTATTGCTGCGATACTTTCAACAACAATATCAGCATGTTCATTGATTAACTCGCTGTCAGGTAGAGGGCCTGTATTGGCTCCTATCGTGAAGATGCGTGCTGCTTGGGCAGCCCTTACACCTAATGGCGCATTTTCCACTACGATAGCCTCCCAAGGTTGCAGATTCCCTGCTTTATTTAGTCCCATTAGGTATGGGTCAGGTTTTGGTTTCCCATATTTCACGTCATAAGCTGTTACAATGTGGGCCATATCCAGATATTCTCCGAAATCATGGAGTAGTCTGTTGATCAGTGGACGTTGACCGCTACCTGTAACGACTCCAATTCCGAGTCCTGACTGATGAATGATTTTCATTAGTTCCAACATGCCTGGCATAATCTGTGTTTCCGGGAGACTATGGAAGACATGCGTTTTTTCATCATACATCTGTTGTGCTTCAGCCTCAGTAATGTCTTTTCCCTGCTGTTCTCTCACCATCATTCGGATGGTGTCGATACCCCTCATGCCTTCGGTCGCGTATGCATCGTCAGCAGTCATATGAATACCGAATTTAGCCATTGATTTCTGCCAGGCAATAGCATGGTTGGGCATAGAGTTATAAAGTACGCCATCCATATCAAAGAGCACGGCTTTGGGGCAGAAAGCCTCAAAGCCGTGTTTCTCTATGTAGTGTTTAATTGATTCTTCAACCATTATTAAATCATCAATATCATTAAGCCTCTTTATTCAGACGGTCTTTGATGGCTTTGCTCTCTGTCTCATAACCAGGTTTGTTGAGCAATGCAAACATGTTCTTTTTGTAGGCCTCAACACCTGGTTGGTTGAATGGGTTTACGCCAAGGATATTGCCACTGATGCCACAAGCCTTCTCGAAGAAATAAATCAACTCACCAAGATAGAATTCATTGAGCTGAGGAACTGAAATGTGGATATTGGGTACGCCACCGTCGACATGTGCCAGACGGGTTCCGAGCTCAGCCATCTTGTTTACCTCATCTACACGTTTGCCAGCAAGGAAGTTCAGACCATCGAGGTTTTCTTCATCGTGTGGAAACAGTAACTTCCTGTTAGGCTCCTCTATGCTGATAACAGTCTCAAAGATGGTGCGCTCACCTTCCTGAATCCATTGACCCATGGAATGTAAGTCGGTAGTAAAATCGCAGGATGCAGGGAAGATACCCTTATTGTCTTTGCCTTCACTCTCACCGTACAATTGTTTCCACCATTCACTCATAAAGTGTAATTTAGGCTGGAAGTTCACCATGATTTCAATCTTTTTGCCAGACTGGGCATACAGACCATTGCGGACCGCAGCATACTGTGCAGCCAAATTCTCCTCGAAAGGCACGTCTTTTGCACAAGCTTTCTCCATTGTCTGTGCACCTGCCACTAACTGGCGGATGTCAAAACCGGCGCATGCGATTGGCAGCAGACCAACAGGAGTCAGTACAGAGAAGCGACCACCTACATTGTCTGGAATGATAAAGCTTTTGTAGCCTTCTTTGTCTGCGCACGTGCGGGCAGCCCCCTTCTTTGCATCAGTCACAGCGACGATTACTTTCTTGGCTTCTTCCTTGCCACACTGGGCTTCGCACTGTTTCTTGAGCAGACGGAATGTGAGGGCTGTTTCAGTGGTGGTGCCTGATTTGGAAATATTGATAACACCGAACTTCTTACCTTTCAGGTATTCTGTGAGTTCGGTAAGGTAGTCTTCACCAATGTTGTTGCCGGCAAACAGAATGGTAGGATTCTTTTTGTCATCGATGAGCCATGAGAAAGCATTGCTCAGTGCTTCGATTACGGCACGGGCACCGAGGTAACTACCACCGATACCTGCAACGACCACTACATCGCAGTTAGCTTTCAGAACGTCGGCAGTAGCCTGAAGTTCATCAAGGAATGCTGGTGTGATGGAAGAAGGCAGATGAAGCCATCCCAGAAAATCATTGCCTGGGCAAGTTCCATTTTCCAGAGCCTCTTGGGCTGCCTTAACTTGAGATTCGAATCCCTTTACTGCGCCCGGTGCTAAAAACTGGGCAGCTTTTGTAATGTCTAAGCTGATATTTTTCATACGTTATCTAAATGAATCTGTTAATAACTTAATCTCTATCTGTGGTGAAATACGCTCATATAAGATGTTGTATACAGCATCAAGTATAGGCATATTCACATGACAATGACGGTTGATTTCCTTCATACATTTTGTACCGAAGTATCCTTCAGCTATCATTTCCATTTCTATCTGTGCGCTTTTCACGCTGTAGCCTTTGCCTATCATTGTTCCGAATGTACGGTTACGTGAGAAATTGCTGTAACCGGTTACAAGTAGGTCTCCTAAGTATACGCTGTCCACGATGGTGCGCTCTATCGGATGCACACTCTGGAGGAAACGCGCCATTTCCTGTACTGCGTTCGACATCAGTACTGATTGGAAGTTGTCTCCGAATTTCAGTCCGTTACAGATGCCTGCTGCAATGGCATACACATTCTTCAGAACCGAAGAATATTCAATACCGATTACATCGCTACTGGTTTTCGTCTTGATAAAATCACTGGCCAACACATTGGCGAATGATTCGGCTTTTTCACGGTCGGCACAGCCTACGGTAAGATAAGAAAGACGTTCCAGTGCCACTTCTTCTGCATGGGAAGGACCTCCGATACAGGCGAGGTTTTCATGAGGCACATCATATACTTGATGGAAATACTCGCTGCAAATGAGATTCTCGTCGGGTACGATACCTTTGATGGCCGTAACTACAAATTTCTCACGGATGCGCGTCTTCAGTTTCTTCAAGTGACTTTTTAGATAGGGCGACGGGGTTACAAATACCAAAGTATCATACGTCTCCACTATCTTGTTGATGTCACTGGAAAAGAATATTTCATTTACGTCAAAACGCACACTTGTCAGATAGGCAGGATTATGGCCTAGTCTCAGAAAATCATCGATACGGTCATCACGACGCATATACCATCCAATGTGATGAGTGTGTCCCACCACTATTTTGGCTATGGCCGTAGCCCAACTACCGCCGCCAATTATAGCTATTTTTCCGCAGTCAAACAATGTGATTTGCTTTTATTCCTGTGTGGAAGCCTTGTCTATCCATTGCTGAACTTCATCAAGGCTTGGTTTCTCATAACCTAATTTGAATTTCTTGTCGATTTCGCCAATCTTCTGTTGGAGTCCTTGTGCTTTTTCTTTCTGAATATCGCTCACAAAATTGAAGCCTGCTTTGCGCATGACGTATGCCCAATTTTCTGAAACACCGATTGCATTCCATTCTGCAATAGTGCTCTGAGGAGTTTTTTGCTCAGGTTTCATCTGCGGGAAGAACAGAACTTCCTGTATATAGGTCTTGCCCGTCATCAGCATCACCAGACGGTCAATACCTATGCCGATTCCACTTGTAGGCGGCATACCATATTGTAAAGCGCGGAGGAAGTCATAGTCGATAATCATTGCTTCGTCATCGCCCTTGTCTGCAAGTTTCATTTGGTCAATGAAGCGATTTTCCTGGTCGATAGGATCATTGAGCTCAGAATAAGCGTTGGCAAGTTCCTTACCGTTTACCATCAGCTCGAAACGCTCAGTCAGTCCAGGCTTGGAACGATGCATCTTGGTAAGTGGACTCATTTCTACTGGATAATCAGTGATAAAAGTAGGTTGTATATAAGTTCCTTCACAGAATTCTCCGAAGATTTCATCTATGAGTTTTCCTTTTCCGAAACTTTCGTCAATGCCTTCCATCTTCAAGTCGTTTACGGCAATCTTGCGGATTTCTTCCTCATCCTTATCTGATAAGTCGAAACCTGTTTTCTCCTTGATAGCATCAAGAATGGGCAGACGGCGATAAGGAGCCTTGAAACTAACAATCTTTCCGTCTATTTCGCGCTCAGGTTTTCCGTTCACAGCTGTACAGATAGTTTCCAACAGCATTTCTGTGAAAGACATCATCCAGTTGTAATCCTTGTACTGCACGTAAAGTTCCATACAGGTAAATTCCGGATTATGATTGCGGTCCATTCCCTCATTTCTGAAATTCTTGCCAATCTCGTACACACCTTCAAAACCACCGACGATGAGACGCTTCAGATAAAGTTCCGTGGCGATACGCATAAACATATCTTGGTTAAGCGCATTGAAATGGGTGATAAATGGACGTGCACTGGCTCCACCGGCAATGGACTGCAGAGTAGGTGTTTCCACTTCTGTGTATCCAGCCTCGTCAAGTACTTTACGCAAAGTGCGCAGTACAGTGGCACGCTGAAGGAATGTATCTTTTACACCGTCATTCACAATAAGGTCTACATATCTCTGGCGGTAACGGAGTTCGGGATCTTCAAACTTGTCATAAGCCACACCGTCCTTATATTTCACGATAGGTAATGGCTTTAAACTTTTAGAAAGAAGTGTGAGTTCTTTCGCATGTACTGAAATTTCTCCAGTTTGTGTCTGAAATACGAAACCCTTGATACCGATGAAGTCACCGATGTCCATCAATTTCTTGAAAACGGTGTTATAAAGATCTTTATTGTCATCTGGGCAGATATCATCGCGGGTAATGTAAACCTGTATACGACCTTTACTGTCTTGGAGCTCAACGAAACTCGCCTTGCCCATAACACGGCGGCTCATCATTCTTCCTGCGATACAAACTTCGCGTTGCTCACCTTCTTTATAATTATCGTGTATGTCAGTGCTAAATGCGTTGGTGGAATACTCTGCTGCTGGGTATGGATCGATACCCATATCGCGCAACTGCTGAAGACTTTGGCGACGGCCAAGTTCTTGCTCACTTAATTCTAATACGTTCATTTTTATTCGAATAAATACTATTATCTGTCTGCAAAGTTACTATAATTTAGTTAATATCCAAAAATAATCAAGCAAAAAATAAAAAAAACGCTATTACTATTTGGCGGTTATACAATAAATTATTATTTTTGCATAAAATCCTAAAAGATAAATATGAAGGAGTATGCCATTAAGGAACGTGTGGTTGGCGTCGATATTAGCTTAGACAAAACCACATTCGCTATAATAGATGTTAGAGGAAATATCATTGCGCGGAATGATTTCATGACGGAGTTGTATCCCAATATTAATGATTTCCTGTCTGTACTATGTGATAGTATATTTGATCTGATTACCAAAACAGGCGGTTATGATACCGTCCGCTCTGTAGGAATAAGTGTACCTAGTGGCAATTGTGTTACCGGGAGCATTGAGAATTCTGCCAATATGCCCTGGAAGGGCGTCATTCCTTTAGCTGTTATGGTTCGCGACCGCTTGGGCTTAGCTGTAGCATTGGCCAATAATGCACATGTAATTGCTTTAGGCGAGCATGCTTTCGGATGTGCTCATGGAATGAGAGACTTTGTTATTCTGTCTCTTGATTCCGGAATGGGCAGTTGTGTGTTCTCCAATGGCGAAGTGTATCTGGGCAATAATGGCTTCAGCGGGGAGATAGGTCATACCTGTTATGAACCCGATGGAAGACAGTGTGGCTGTGGTAATAAAGGATGTCTGGAGATGTATACTGCCGGCAAAGGTATTATTATTACAGCCAAGGAAGTGATGGCAGAAAGTAATCGGCCTTCTTTGATGCGTAATGTGGAGAAACTTACTCCGAAGATGATTATATCCTTCTGTGATGAGGGTGATGAACTTGCTATAGAGGTTATGCGCCGTACTGGTCATGCACTGGGTGTTGGTTTGGCTAATTATGCCACGGTCTTTAATCCAGAGGCATTCATTTTTACAGGTAGTATATCCCATGCGGGAAAATGGCTGATGGAGCCAGCAGAAAAAGTATTTGATGAAAATGTATTTCCGAATATTCGTGGAAGAGTGAAGTTTGTGATTTCTGAATTTGCTGACAGGGAACTGAATCTCTTGGGTGCCAGTGTGCTGGCTTGGAAGGTAAAAGAATATTCCTTATTCAAATAATATAATATACACTAATCTAAATAACTATGGGATTTGTACAGATAAAAAAACAGGTTGTAGGTATCGACATCGATATTCAGATTACTACAATAGCTGTTGTTGACATTCGTGGTAATATTATTGCCACAATGGATTTTCCTACTGATGCTTATCCTGATGCATCGGAGTATATCGCAACTTTATGCGAAAAAGTAGTAGCCCTCGTGGAAGATAATGGTGGTTATGAGTCAATCCGTTCTGTTGGTGTAAGTGCACCTAGTGCGAATTATTTGTCGGGTAGTATCGAAAATGCCGCCAATTTACCTTGGAAGGGCGTAATTCCTTTAGCTGCTATTATGCGTGACCGCTTGGGCATTTCTGTAGCTGTGGCTAATGACTGTCATGTGTCTGCTTTGGGCGAGAGCGTTTTTGGCAGTGCTCATGGCATGAAGAATTTTGTTGTTATGCTGCTTGGCTATAGCGGTGTAGGTAGTTGCTTTTTCTCTAATGGTCATCCCCATCTCGGGACTGACGGTTTCGCTGGCGAAATAGGGCATACGGCACTCATAGATAACGGCAGGCAGTGTGGATGTGGTAAAAAAGGCTGCCTGGAGACGTATACTTCTGTGAAAGGTATATTGCTTACAGTCAAGGAATTACTGGAGAGTTCTTCCGTCCCATCTCTGTTGCGTGGTTGCGAGTTGAAGAATCTCACCGACGTATTTGCTGCATGCGACAAGGGAGATGTGATTGCCATAGAGGCAATGAAGCGTTCCGGAGATAGCCTGGGCCGAGGATTGGCCAACTATGCCAGCGTATTGGATCCTGAGGCAATCATTCTGACAGGCGAAGCTGCTCAAGGTGGTAAATGGTTGCTTGATCCATTACTTGATTCCTTTGAGACGCATGTGTTTCATAATATACGAGATAAAGTGAAAATCGTGGTATCACACCTCAATGATAAGGATCGTAGGGTGCTCGGTGCCAGTGCCTTGGCATGGGATGTCAAGGAATATTCACTCTTTAAATAAAAAATGAATTTAGATAACGTTATTCAGTTAATTAGCAAAAAAGCTAGCATGGCTTCTACGCTCGGTATGAGGTTTATCTCAACACCGGAGCCTGATACATGTGAAGCGGAAATGAAGGTTGACGAGCATTCTCGTCAACCTTTCGGTTATATCAGTGGTGGTGCTTCTGTGGCACTTGCAGAAACTTTGGCTGGCGTTGGCACGTTGGCACTCTGTCCAGGACAACTGGGGGTGGGCACCAACATTCAGGCCAATCATCTGGCTCCTGTTTCGGAAGGTGATGTGGTACATGCTGTGGCCCATATTCTGCATCAAGGCCATTCTTTGCATGTTTGGCAGGTAAGTCTCTATGATGGTAAGGGCACGTTGGCATGTGTGGTTCAAGTTACTAACTTTTTAATGCCTTTCCCTCATCAATGAATAGTATTTATGCTTATTACCGTTTACCCGTCAGTGACAGAATAACACATATCGTTCAGCAGGATGGTCAACCGGAGATGCTGGATTCTTTTGCAGAACTTTGTGGAAAGCACGGTTTCATAGTGGCTCCTTTTGATACGTTATCCAACCCTGTTGTCTTGATTCACCCAGATGAGGTAGAACAAATTTCTGTTGACGGCTTGTCGGCGGATGTGCCCCTGATGACTGTACCGGAAGCAACTGACGAGGAAAAAAATGATTATCAGGTTGACTTCTCTAATTTCCATTCTCAGTTGACGGCAGGAGATTTTGACAAGATTGTGTTGTCGCGTAGTTCAGAGATAGAGAAAAGTGTGGAGATATCTCCGCTGCAACTCTTTTATAAAGCCTGCAAACTTTATCCACGGATGTTTGTCGCATTAGTCTCCACTCCGCAGTGTGGTATTTGGCTTACGGCAACCCCTGAAATTCTGTTGGAAGGCAATGCGGGTCAGTATCATACGATCGCACTTGCTGGTACCATGCGAAAAGGTGCAGGGGAGTGGTCTGCAAAGAACAGGTTGGAACAACAGTATGTGGCCAGTTATATAGCGGAGTGCCTGGAACATGTGACGACACATTTTTATGAATCAGACCCTGCCACGGTGAGTGCCGGTCAGTTGCAACATCTCTGTACGGATTTTCGTTTTTCCCTGTTTGATGAGCAGCATCTGGGGTATCTCTTGCAGTTGCTCCATCCCACTCCTGCTGTGTGTGGGTTGCCTAGGGAAAAGGTATTCCAGTTTATTAAGCATAATGAGCATGCGGCCCGACAGTATTATAGCGGTTTTATGGGACCATTATTGTTCAATGGTGATACACATCTGTATGTATCCTTGCGATGTATGCAGATAACCGATGATAAATATAAATTGTATGCAGGTGGCGGACTACTGAAGGAAAGTCAGTTCCAGTCAGAATGGCTGGAGACTGAGGCTAAGTTGGAAACTATGCGTGCATTGTTTAAATAAAGATGAAGTAATAAATATGTATTGTGATAAGTTAAATGTCAATATACTTACCTCTTTGCTCGTAGCCCATGGGATACGTCATTGTGTGGTATGCCCCGGTTCGCGTAATGGAGCCATTGTACATAATTTCAATGAATGTCCTGACATTCATTGCTATCCGGTCACTGATGAGCGCTCAGCGGGATTTTATGCGTTGGGTATGTCTTTGGCATTGCAGCAGCCGATAGCTGTATGTGTCACTTCCGGTTCGGCTTTGCTCAATCTTACTCCTGCTGTGGCTGAGGCTAGTTATCAGTGCATTCCGCTCGTGGTGATAAGTGCAGACAGACCTTTGGCGTGGATCGATCAACTGGATGGGCAGACACTGTCGCAACATGGTGCTTTTGGCAAGTTTGTGAAGAAAGTCGTATCCTTGCCCGAACCCCATGACGATACCGAATCGTGGTATTGCAACCGTTTGGTGAATGAGGCTCTTCTGGCAGCTATCTCACATGGTGGTGGGCCTGTACATATTAATGTGCCATTGTCAGAACCTCTTTTTCATTTTACCACTCCGGAATTACCACAGGAACGGGTTATTCGCTGTATCCCGTCTGTGATGAATCCTGTTGAGGCACAAACGCTTATACACCGATTCCTTTCGGCGGAGCATCCGATGCTTATTATCGGTCAACTACCTTCTGTGGACATCGATATGCGCTGCATTCCTGCTAAGATTACATTAATCCATGAGTCATTGTCATTTGGTGCCATGGAGATACCAGAGTTGACCGCACCTGATTTTATCATCTATCTTGGCGGTTGTATTGTGAATGGCAGACTGAAGAAATGGCTTCGAAAACAGACCATAGGAGAATGCTGGACGGTGACATCCGATGGCGAGATACATGATACATTCCAGCAGCAGACCGGTTTGCTGGAAGCCAGTCCCATCGATTTTCTCCGCTTGCTGCTGGAAGACCATCCCGTCCGTCCGTTGCAGGAAGATATCGACTTAGATGACAATGGCAGTTGTACCTCGTCAGCCATCATTTCATATTTCGAACAGCAGTTGGAAGATATGGAGTATGACTATAGCATTCATTATGGCAACAGTACTGCCATCCGTCTGGCTAATCTTTATGCCCACCATCATGTGTATTGCAATCGTGGGGTGAATGGCATAGAGGGCTCTCTGTCCACGGCAGCTGGCTTTTCTGTCGTCAGTAGTCGTCAGGTCTTTTGTGTCTTGGGCGATTTGAGCTTCTTTTATGACCAGAATGCACTGTGGAATCAGAATCTCAAAGGTAATTTCCGTATGATTCTCTTGAACAGTGACGGGGGAGCCATCTTCAACCAGTTACCCGGATTGAAGGATAGTCCTGCTGCTGCGCAATTGGTAGCGGGGGCACATCATACGGAGGCCCGCGGTATCTGTACACAGCATGATATCGGCTATCTTTATGCAGATAACCTGATGGATGCGCAGATGGCCATTGTCACCTTAATGACAGAAACCACTTCCCGGCCGATGTTGCTGGAAGTGAAGTTGGAAGAAGAAAAGAATAAATAAAAACAGCATATTATGGCAACAAGAAATTGGAAAACTATTAAGGAATTTGAAGAAATTCTGTTTGAAGAATATGATGGTATCGCTAAGATTACCATCAATCGTCCGCGTTATCGCAATGCTTTCACCCCTAAGACGACATGGGAGTTGTCTCAGGCATTCTCTATCTGTCGTGAGATGCAGGACATCGGCGTGGTCATCTTGACAGGTGCCGGCGACAAAGCATTCTGTTCGGGTGGAGATATGCATGTGAAGGGGCGTGGTGGTTATGTGGATGACAAGGGCGTACCTCGTCTGAGTGTCCTAGATGTGCAGATGCAAATTCGCCGTCTGCCCAAACCGGTTATCGCAATGGTCAATGGCTATGCCATCGGTGGAGGCCATGTGTTGCATTTGGTTTGTGATCTTACGATTGCTTCAGAGAATGCCATATTCGGTCAGACCGGTCCAAAGGTAGGTTCTTTTGATGCAGGATTCGGTTCCAGTTATCTCGCAAGAATAGTGGGACAGAAGAAAGCACGAGAGATATGGTTTATGTGTCGCCAGTATTCTGCTGCTGAGGCTGAACAGATGGGAATGGTCAATAAGGTAGTTCCTTTCGACCGTCTGGAAGACGAGTGCGTGGAGTGGGCACAGACTATGATGGAGCGTTCACCGTTGGCATTGCGTATGATTAAGGCAGGACTGAATGCAGAACTTGATGGTCAGGCAGGTATCCAGGAGTTGGCTGGCGATGCCACTATGTTGTATTATTTTCTGGATGAGGCGCAGGAGGGCGGCAGAGCTTTCCTGGAGAAGCGCAAACCGGATTTCAAGAAATATCCTAAGTTACCTTAATTAGATAGAAAGAATGAAATATCAGATAGACATAGAGGAGCGTACGCTTCATTTCCATTTACCCGCCGGTACTTCGCGTGGTGTTTACTATACTCGTAAGTCCTGGTTTCTTACTTTGACTGATGAACAGGGTCGCAAGGGTATCGGTGAATGTGCACCCTTACCCAAATTGAGTTGCGATGATTTTCCTGAGTATGGGAAGATATTAAGAGGCGTCTGCGACCATTTCTGTGAAGTGGGCGAAATCGATGAATCATTGATGCGTTCTTATCCTTCCATGCTTTTCGGCTTGGAAACGGCTTTGTGCCATCTGCGTTCAGGTAGTCCCCGATTCTTTGATACCCCGTTCTCCCGTGGAGAAGAAGGTATTCCCATCAATGGCCTAGTATGGATGGGTACTTATGATGAGATGCTGCAGCGCATTGAGGAAAAGTTAAATGCCGGTTTCCATTGCGTGAAACTGAAGATCGGCGCGATTGATTTTGACAGGGAACTGGATTTGGTGAAACATATCCGCGACCGCTTTTCCTATCATGATGTGCAGTTGCGTGTAGATGCCAATGGTGGCTTCAAATTTGATGAGGCACTCTATAAGATGGAACTACTGTCTCAGTATTCCATTCATTCGATAGAACAGCCGATACCTGCCAAACAGTGGGGTAATATGGCTGAACTCTGTCGCGAATCCCCGTTGCCTATTGCGCTGGATGAGGAACTCATTGGCGTGAATCTTCCGGAAATGAAGCGTCTGGTGCTGAACATTATCAAACCGGCCTATATTATCCTGAAACCTTCCCTGCATGGAGGAATGGCGGGTTGTCGCGAATGGGCAGATATCGCCCGTGAGATGGGCATCGGCTCCTGGATTACCAGTGCTCTGGAGAGTAATGTGGGACTGAATGCGGTAGCCCAATTGGCTGCAGATATTTACGGACCAAATATCACGATGCCACAAGGTTTAGGTACAGGGCTACTCTTTACAGATAATATTCCGATGCCGATAGAGATTAGGCAGGAACAGTTGTGGATGACAAAGCAATGACGCTCGCAGAATTTCTCACTGAATGGAATAATTCGGATACCCGCGTGCTGGTGCATACGAGTGGCTCCACGGGGAAACCAAAACCGATGTGGGTGGAAAAGCAGCGGATGCAGGCTTCTGCCCGTATCACCTGTGATTTCCTGGGGCTGCAGTCTGGTGATACAGCATTGCTCTGTATGCCGTTGGATTATATAGCGGGTAAAATGGTAGTCGTGCGCAGTCTGGTGTGCCATCTTCGTTTGCTCGAAGTAGCTCCGTCCGGTCATCCGCTCCGTACTTTCTTGGACCAATATCATCCATATCCTACCATCCATTTCGGTGCAATGGTTCCATTACAGGTCTATAATTCCCTGCAGGTGGCTGATGAGGCGGAGGCATTACGCCAGATACATCATCTGATTATCGGTGGTGGTGCCGTGGACGAACAGTTGGCTGCACAGCTACGTGGATTTCCGCATGCTGTATGGAGTACTTATGGCATGACAGAGACTCTCTCACATATTGCTTTGCGGCGAATGAACGGACCTGAGGCAAGTGATTGGTATACCCCGTTTGATACAGTAAATCTGTCGCAGAATGAAGATGGATGTCTCGTGATTGATGCACCGCTCATCTGTGAGCATCCTTTGGTTACTAATGATAGGGTAGAATTGGCGGCTGATGGTCGTCGGTTCCGCATCCTTGGTCGTCTGGATAATGTGGTTTGCAGTGGCGGAATCAAGATACAGATAGAGGAAGTGGAGCGACTCTTGAGGCCACATCTTTCTCAACCTTATATCATAACAAAGCGCCCCGACCCTAAGTTTGGTGAGGCGCTTGTGTTATTATCTGAATCAGATGATATTCATTTGTTGAAGCAGATTTGCGAAAGTGTACTTCCTCCGTATTGGAGACCGAAGACCATCCTGCAAGTAGCGCATATCCCGCTTACAGAAACGGGTAAACTGGCTCGGAAGGTAGCTTATCAGTTAGCTGCCGCTTATCCTTCGCGGTAAAAGTCCAAGGCTTCTTCCAGTTCTGCTTTTGTGGCAGTCTGGTTGAGACGGATGTCTCCGATGCCTCCTAACAGAGTGAAATTGATGGTATCACCAATATTCTTTTTGTCATGTTTCATTAGTTCGATGAGTTGGGCGTAATCATCGCAGGTAATGTCCATTCTTCCGTAATTCTCCTTGATGAAATTTACGGTCTGGCGCATTTTGTCTGTAGGGAATCCAGTCTTGATACAACTGAGGTAAAGCTCTGCCACGAGACCGTAAGCTACCGCATAACCATGCAAGATGGGGTGGCGCTTCAGGGAAAACGACTCAAAGGCATGTCCCACGGTATGACCTAGATTGAGTGCTTTACGGATGCCCTTCTCTGTAGGGTCTTCTTCCACAATCCGCTCTTTCACCGCAACGGAATCGCCCACCATTCTTCCCAATTGCTTCAGGTCGGGGGCCTGCAGATTGAAACTGACCAACTCTGCCCACATCTTCTCATTGCTGATAAGACCGTGTTTCAGCATCTCGGCATATCCCGAACAGATATTGGTTTCATCCAGTGACTTCAGAAATTCCGTATCCAGGATCACACACTTGGCATTATTGAATACGCCCACTTCGTTTTTCAGCCCGTTCAGGTTGATGCCTGTCTTTCCGCCTACACTTGCGTCAACCATAGAGAGCAGGGTAGTAGGGATATTGATATAACTGATACCGCGCTTGAAAGTAGATGCAGCAAAACCGCCTAAGTCAGTAACCATGCCTCCGCCTATATTAATAAGGAGGGAATGGCGTGTGCCGCCCATTTGGCCCAGTTCAGTCCATACTTGAATCAGTGATTCCGTGTTCTTGTGGGTATCGGTGGCTCCTATCGTGATGACGTGAGCATTCTGCATGCAAGCTAAATCCCGGATGATAGGCCAGCATAATTGTTGTGTAGTCTCATCAAGTAGCACGAATAGTCTGTCGTGCTCATTCTCTGCCACGGCAGCAGTGAGCACCTGCGGCAGATTTTCTGAAATAATCACTTTCTGTTTTTCCATAATTTAGGAGCAAAGGTAATGGAAAAAGTGCAAACAGCAAAACAAATCACTTATTTTTCACCAAAATATTTGTCTGTACGGAATATTATTTGTACCTTTGCAGCCGATTCTTGTAAAAATAGAAATAAAGTTTTAACATTAACAATAAACAAAATGAAAAAAGGTATTCATCCAGAAAACTATCGCCCCGTCGTATTTAAGGATAT
>DAIRCP010000005.1:0-7042 GCA_036796635.1 Prevotella sp.
CCATAAAACTCAGTACAAGCGCTATTAAAAATGTAAAATGCTTCATCGTTATTTTGAGTAGTTGGTGCAAAATTACAACTATTTTATGAATAATGGATGGATTATTCCTATATTTTTTTTGATATATGATTGATTTATCGTAATTTTGCAGACTGCAACAAAAGTTTTTAAAAATGGTTTTACTAAGTTTCGATACCGAGGAGTTCGATGTTCCTCGAGAGCATGGTGTTGATTTTTCTTTGGAACAAGGTATGGCAGTATCCCGGATAGGTACCGACCGCATTTTGAATGTACTGAAGGAAAACCAAGTGAAAGCCACATTTTTCTGTACTGGCAATTTTGCCCGTCAGGCACCTGATATGATTCAGCGCATCATGGATGAAGGTCATGAAGTGGCCTGTCATGGTGTGGATCACTGGACTCCTAAGTCCACTGATGTAGCCGAATCCAAACAGATATTGGAAGAGATTACCGGCCGCAAGATGAATGGGTATCGTCAGCCTCGCATGTTTCCGGTGAGCGATGCAGACATCGAGCAGAATGGTTTTCGCTACAATTCCTCTCTTAATCCTGCTTTCATTCCTGGCAGATACATGCATCTCACAGCCCCACGTACATGGTTTATGCGTGGCAAGGTGATGGAGATACCTGCATCAGTCACGCCTCTCATTCGTTTCCCGCTGTTCTGGTTGGCGCTGCACAATCTGCCCGAATTTCTGTATCACAGTCTGGTGCGCAGGGTGTTGGCTCACGATCATTACTTCGTAACCTATTTTCATCCCTGGGAGTTTTATGACCTCAAGCAGCATCCCGAGTTCCGGATGCCGTTCATCATCCGCAACCATAGTGGTAAGGAGATGGCAGGTCGCCTGGACCGTTTCATCAAGATGTCTAAGCGTCATGGTGAGCAGTTTGTCACCTTCACGGAGTTTATGGAGCGCACATTACAATAGTTATCATGATACGATTAGGAATAGTTTCGCCTTGTTATAATGAGGAAGCCGTATTGGAGCATTCTGCCGATCGGCTCACTAGTCTCTTTGATTCTCTCATCAAGGATGACAAGATAGCTCCTGACAGTTTTGTACTGTTTGTCAATGACGGCAGCAAGGACCAGACCTGGGACATCATCAGTCGTCTGCATCAGAGGAATAAGTATGTCAAGGGGCTAAATCTGGCACGCAATGTAGGTCATCAGTATGCAATTATGGCGGGAATGATGACTGCCAAAGAGTGGGCGGATGCCGTGATTACCATTGATGCTGACCTGCAGGATGATCTGGAGGCTATTCCTACTATGATAGCCGATTATGAGTCAGGTCATGACATTGTCTATGGTGTAAAAGTAAGTAGGAAGGCCGACCCGTTCATGAAGCGGATGTCTGCCCAGGCTTTCTATCAGTTACAGGCGAAGATGGGAGTGGAGTGTGTGTATAATCATGCCGATTTCCGACTGATGAGTAAGCGGGCGCTCAATATGCTGAGTCAGTATAAAGAGAAAAATCTGTATCTGCGCGGTCTCATCCCGATGATAGGACTGCAGACCACCACCGTGGATGATGTCATCAGTGAACGTGAGGCAGGACAGTCCAAATACACGTTGCGTAAGATGTTGGGACTCGCCCTTGATGGAGTTACCTCTTTTTCTGTCAGACCCATGTTTGCCATACTTTACCTTGGAATATTCTTTCTGCTTGTCAGTTTCGGCATTGGCATTTATGTGCTTCATGCCCTGATAGCAGGTACCGCTGTCCCTGGTTGGTCATCCCTTATCCTGAGTATTTGGTTGGTAGGTGGCATGCTCATGATAAGTATCGGTATTGTAGGCGTGTATATCGGTAAGATATACAAGGAAGTAAAGGGCCGTCCGCTCTATAATGTCAAGGAAGTGCTGGAATAATAATTATTTAATATTCAGCTATTTTGATATAGCACAAGGTTGTACCCCACACAGTTGTGTGACACACCTTGTGCTAACTCTATTTAGCATATCCGTAGTCCTTCCGTATCATTTCGTAGCACAGTTGTAGCCAGATGATGACGCAGGGAAGTGCTTTGAGTGCGTAGGGCTGTACCCATTCTTTGCGCAGGTATGCAGGGAAAAGGTCACTTGGTGACAGGCTGGTTAGGATGAAGGCAAATACCATCAGTCCCAGTTCCCACTTGCCTCTCTTCCAAGGGCATGCTGTGTACCATACTACCACACCCGTGAGTGCGATGATGTAAGAACTTGACTCACTGCCCGTACTGAAAAGCACTACGAAGAGCAGTACTGATGCCAACAGTGTCTGCCTAAAACCCTGATGTCGGTATTGACCGAACCGCAGATAGGGGATGGTAAACAGTACCAGTCCAGGTACTAGCAGTACCAAGTCATTGAAATGCCACCCCGTAGTGCGTTGCACTAGTCCCAGCAGAGATATGTTCTGGGCGATGGAAGCCAGATTCTCCTGATTCTTTCCCACCAGACAATTGAGCCATTCCTGATATTGTCCTATTACATAGTCGGGACTACTGATGAGCATCGGTGCCGCAAAGAGCACAGCAAACCATACCACTAGCATTCCCACGAGCCTCTCCTTGTGCTTGGAGAAGAAGAAGAATGCCAACCCCACGATGCCATAGAGCTTCACTAGCGTACCCAGGGCGATGAGAAAAGCTGCCCTGCCGTCTTGTTCCTTTTCTATGTAGTAATATGACAGCAGGATGATGGCAGCGATACCGATGTTGAACTGCTGCATATAAAGAGCTGTGAGTAGTTCATGGGCACAGAACCATAGCACAAACAATTGCTGCCGCTTATTAAATTGGGATTTTCTCACCGCTATATATAGAAACATCGCTAGTGCCACCTCCCACATCAGCAGCCCTAACCAGTGGGGCACCACAGCGAAAGGGGCTATGATCAGAGAGAAAAGCGGACCGTAGTGGTTGATGTCGAAGTATTCAGCCGGATAGGCAGCATAGAGACTAGTTCCGTTCCAGGTGTGCCAGAACACCCCACGGAATATCAGGAAGTTATTACAGCGGCTCGGTTCCATCTTCATGATGGCGGCAATCACCGCCACAATCAGCCATAGTCCCAGTAGCGTACGATAGTCATGGAAGAAAGGTTTGGCAAATTGCTGTCTGCCTTTCTTTGTCAGAATTGATAACATATTCATTGTCATTAGAATGATTCTATTCTTAGTACCTTCTCGATGACAGGTGCCATATCATAATAACGGTATTCGGCCAGCCTGCCGCCGAAGATTACGTCCTTCGTGTTCTCTGCCAGTGTTCTGTATTTTTTTGCCAATAAGTTGTTGGCATCATCATTCACTGGATAATACGGTTCCATGCCTGGTTGCCACTCTGTGGAATACTCCCTGCTGATGACTGTCTTGGACAGGTCATACACTTTTTGCCCGAATAGTTCAAAGTGCTTGTGCTCAATGATGCGTGTGTAAGGCACTTCCGCCTCCGTATAGTTGATAACCGCGTTGCCCTGATAGTTGGGCGTGTTTTTCACCTCCGTCTCGAAGCGTACCGTACGGTAGTTTAGTTTGCCATATTGATAGTCAAAGAATTCGTCGATCTGTCCTGTAAAAACGATTTTGTTGAATTCACATATCCTGTTGTCGGATAAATCTTCATCTGTAGTCATTTTTCTGTCCTTCAGTTCACAGCGGTATCCGTCACCAGTATTTCTGATTGTCTTTTTGAAGTCGAAGAAGTCACAGTCCGTCATTGTGTCCACGCCATCCAGCAGACCGTCAATCAGTTTGTTGTATCCCCCGATGGGAATACCCTGGTAACTGTCGTTGAAGTAATTATTGTCGAAGATCATCCGTACGGGTAGTCGCTTGATGATGAAGGCAGGCAGGTCCGTGCATTTGCGTCCCCATTGTTTCTCCGTGTAGCCCTTGATGAGCCTTTCGTACACATCCTTGCCGATGAGCGCCAGCGCCTGTTCCTCCAGGTTTCGTGGTTCCGTGATGCCCGCTGCCTTCATGCTCTCCATAGCTTCGGCCCGTTGCTCATCCAGTTTGGCTTGAGCCTGAGCTGGTGTTGTCACGCCCCACATCTGATAGAATGTGTTCATGTTGAAAGGCAGATTGTATAGTTTACCCTTGTAAGAGGCCACAGGCGAATTGGTATATCTATTGAACGGTACGATGTTGTTTACGAAGTTCCACACCTTCAGGTTGGATGTATGGAAGATGTGTGCCCCGTACAGATGCACGTGAATGCCCTCCACGTCCTGACAGTACACGTTGCCGCCCAATTGTTGTCGCTTGTCTATAACCAGACAAGTCTTGCCAGCCTGCTTTGCCCGGTAGGCAAAGGCAGCACCAAACAGTCCTGACCCTACAATCAGATAATCATATTTTCTCATAACGTATAGATTTTATTTTTGATGGTCGTATATCACTTATCTCTTCATCTTGTAAACCTTCTGGTAGATGGCAGCCACCTGCTGAGCTACGTTATTGCCCTCAAAGCGCTTCACGTATTCTCGGCTGCGCCGTATCCGCTCCTCGCGCCCTTCGGTACCTGGTATCTGTTTGCGTATGGCCTGCGCCATACCCTCCACATCGTCGGGTTGCACATATAGCGTATCAGGACCGCCCGCTTCCTCCAGACAGGACCCAGTGGCAGCCACTACAGGTAGTCCGCACTGTATCGCTTCGATGATAGGAATGCCGAATCCCTCGTATCTAGACGGATATACAAAAACCTCTGCCAACTGGTATATAGCCTGCAGCTGTTCGTCGCTCATGCCGCTCAGCAGATGCACTCTGCGCTCTATGCCCATCTCCTCGGCCAGTGCCAGTACCTGTGCCGCATAGCGCGTCTGTCGGCCCACCGCCACGAAGTGGACGTCATCAGGCAGCATCCGTAGCGCCTTTACCGCCAGAGCGATGTTCTTGCGCTCCTCTATGGTACCCACGCTCAGGACATAGCGTTTGGGCAGACCGCAGTTCAGTCGGGCAGCCTGCAGTTGCTGTTCATTCAGCGGCGTGCCGTATCGCGGGTCACAGCTCTGATAGATCACGCTGATTTTCCGTTCATCCACGTGTCCCAGTTGTATGATATCGCGCTTGGTACATTCACTGATGGCTATAAAGTGGTCAGCCTCCCCGCACGTCCGTCTGAACTTTTTTGCATAGAGCCAGGCATCAATCTTGCCGTAGTATTCCGGATGTCGCATGAAAATCAGGTCATGGATGGTCACCACTGTGGCGATGCCGCTTTTGTGGATACCTTTGGGCAGTTCGCCCGTCATACCGTGGTAGATATCGATGTCATCATGCTTCAGGTCCTTTACGATTCCGTCCGATCGCCAAAGTGCGCGCTCGAATCCGAATACCAGTCCCTTGGGGAATACATATTTGGTGCGTCTGTCCTCCGTCACCAGTGCGCGCAGCTCGTCCCTGCCCTTATCGGGCGAGTAGAGTAGCAGCTGATCGTCATGGGTCAGACATTGCTTCAGTTCATTCACCAGCGTACGGCAGTAGTTGCCCAGTCCCGTACTGTTGTGTGTGATGCGTTTAGCATCAAAACCTATTTTCATTTCTCCAGCTATTTTTATTATTTCAGATATTTATAGGCACCTAGTTGCAGTGCATGTTTCTTGTGGTCAAATATCACATCGGGGTTCACGCGTTTGCCGTTGATGAAACATTCAAAGTGTACATGTTCCGTTGTGGCGCTGCCCGTTCTGCCCGTAAGTGCGATGCGCTGTCCAGCCTTCACATTGTCGCCCACGTTCACGAAGTTTTTGGAGTTGTGGCTGTAAAGCGTCACTAGTCCGTTTGCATGTTTTATGCGAACCACTTTTCCATATCCAAAGTACGTGCCCGACTGGATTACCTCCCCGTCGAAGGCCGCTACGATAGGGTCGTTGGCGCAGGTCTTTATGTCTACGCCCGTATGTGCCCTGCCCCCTCTGTATCCGTAAGGACTGATTACGTGGGCACCCGCCAGCGGATAGGCCCAAGTGCCTGATGATTCCTCATTTTTGGCACTTTCCTCTTCATTACCGTCTTCTTTCTCTTTTTCCTTCTCTTTCTTACCCTTTTCCACACTTACTTCCACGTGCCATTTCGTGGTACGCTTGCAGAGTAATGTCTGCTTGAAAAGTCTGAAACTCTTCATACTGATCAGCGTCTGTGGGTTGATGCGGTTACCGTTGATCATGATGGCGAACCGACAGTACGTGCGCCCACCGTCTGTTCCGATGATGGCTATAGTCTGTCCCGCTTTCACCCTGTCGCCCACCTTCACCAGGTTTTCTGCATTGTTGGCATATACTGTCTCCAGTCCGTTGTCATGTCGGATGACGACCACGTTGCCCAAGTCTGGATATTTTCTAGTCAGACGCACCTTTCCGTCGAACATTGCTTTTACGGCATCCCCCTTGGACGAAGATATGTCCACCGTATAGTCACTGTTCATTTGTGCCTTTCCCACAGGCAGCGGGAAGGAGTAGTCTCTGGTTCTCAGTGCAGCAAAATCCACGGAGAAAGCATTCGAGTGCTCAAAGAGTCCTGGTGTTTCTACATTGATCTGTTGTTGTTCCGCCGCAGAGAATGATTCAGCAGGTGGAGCTGGTTCCTGTTTGGCCCAGAGACTGGAACAGATAGTAATAGTTGTCAGAAGGATAATATGCCTGATTGTCATGAAAGGATAGTTTTTAATTTATTTCGGCGCAAATTTACGAATAAAATTGCAGAAATGCAAATCATCCCAGCTATAAATGCATTTTACATGCAGTAGACAGTCCCTATGAGCATCTGCCCTGTCCGCTTCGATAACAGCGTTACGTTAAGAATATTTTAGAATCTGAGCATGCAAAATTAATACTATTTTTCACAAATTCTCCCATTGGTCGTAAAAATTCTCCTAAAAGTAATCTATTATTAGTTTTTTTTTGTAATTTTGCGCCGTGTTAGCGTTTGCTGCTTTGCATTTTGCAGCACAGAGGCCAGTGATATCTAGCATCATCTCCCTGAAGAAAGAAGTCATCAGGAGTAAAAATCAACCAATTAAGTTTGCT